>JBEVDP010000114.1:0-19228 GCA_040513235.1 Acidimicrobiia bacterium
ACGGCGACGATTTCGCGGCGATGTCTGTGCGGGCGCCCCAGGCGTTGGCCATGGCCGAGGCGCTGGGCGACGAGTGGGCGGCGGCGCGCGCGTTGAACACCCTCGGGTTCGCGACGGAGATCAGCGATCCGCCTGGCGGACGTGAGTGTTTGACGCGCAGTATCGAGATCGGCCAGGCGATCGGCGACGACTGGGCCGTCGCCGATGGCTGGAAGATGATGACCGCGACGTACTACTTCGAGCACGATGAGCGCGGCGCGACCGACTCGCTCAACGAGCTGCACCGTGTCGCGGTCGCGCTGCACAGCAAGTTCTTCCTGGCGTGGTACTCGAGCATGATCGGCTACTTCGCAATGCATCGCGGCGATTTCGCAGCTGCCCACGCAGCCTTGGAAACGTCGACGCACTACTGCGAGCTCGTCGGCGACCCCTCGACCGGCGGACTGACGGAGGCATGGACGTTCGGGGTGCGCGCGGCACAAGGCGAATTCGCGGAGGCGGCGGCCGGACTCGAGGCCTTGATCGCGCGCGCGAGCGCGACCGGAAGCGGGATCGCGGTTCCCGAGATCGCGGCGATTCTCGCCGACATCGCATTGGCCACGGGCGACACTGCAACCGCGTCCGCGTGCGTGGAACCTGTCATCGCCGCAACGCGCGAGGAGGGTCCGCCGTCGTTCGCGGCGCTGGCGTTCCGCGCGCACGGCGCCGCCAAACGAATCGAGGGCAAGCTCGATGAGGCCGACGCCGCCCTCGCCGAGGCGGCCGCGCGAGCGGAGTCGCTGAGGAACGAGTGGATGCTCGCATTGACGGAGTACGAGCGCGCACGCGTCGCCGGCGCGCGCGGCGAAGCCACGCGGGCAGAGGAACTGCTGCACGCCGCCCTCGCCCGCCAGGTACGGCACGACCTCAGGCCGGACATCGCGGCAACACTCGACGCGCTCGGTGCGCTCGCGCTCGGCGCGGAGAGCACCACCGAAGCGGTCCGCTGTTTCGCGGCGGCCGATGCATTGCGCGCCGCGATGCACCTCGCACCGCGACCGTTCGACGAGACCGAACGCGCGACCCGCATCGCTGGGGCGCGCGACGTGCTCGGCGCCGAGACGTTCGACAAGCACTGGACCGAGGCCGCAGAGCTGCCACTCGACGAGATGATCGCGTACATCTCCCGAGCACGTGGCGAACGCAAGCGGCCGAGCTCGGGCTGGGAAAGTCTCACCCCGACCGAGATACGAATCGTCACGCTGGCTGCCGAAGGCCTCACGAACCCCCAGATCGCCGAGCGCATGTTCATCGCCCGCGGCACGGTCAAGGTGCACCTCAGCCACGTGTTCGCCAAGCTCGGCGTCGGCACGCGCGCCGAGCTCGCCGCGCAGGCCACGAAGCGCGAACTCGCCCGACCCTGAGGAGAAGTCTCCGCCCTCGCGGGCGCGTAAGCTCGTGCAATGTCACGCACCGACACGGGATGGCGCGTGATCGCGGCACGGCCTGAGCGAGTGTTCGCGGCACTCGTCGATCCCGAGGCGCTCACGGCGTGGCTGCCTCCCGACGGGATGCGGGCCCGGTTCGAGCGATTCGACGCCCGCACCGGCGGGTCGTATCGCATGGTGTTGACGTACGAGGACGCCACAGCCGCGCCGGGCAAAGCGAGCGCGGACTCCGACATCGTGGAGGCGCGCTTCGTCGAGATCACCCCCGGCGTGCGCGTCGTGCAGGCCGTCGACTTCGTCGCCGACGATCCGGCCTATGCCGGCACCATGACGATGACCTGGGAGCTCACCACGGTCGATGGAGGCACACGCGTCGAGATCCGCGCCGACGACGTCCCCGCCGGCATCTCCGCAGAGGACCACGCCGCGGGGCTCGCCTCTTCGCTTGCGAACCTTGCGGCCTATCTCGAGCGCTAGCCGCTGAGGGAGCGACGAGCCTCGTCGACGTTCGCCTGCCACTCGGTTCGCGCACTCATGGTCTTGAAGCCGAGGGCGTCGTTGATCCCGAGCATGGCGGCGTTGGAGACGGCGTTGCTCGTGCGGATGCGTGCCGCCTCGGGGCGCTCGTATCGGATCCGATCGAGCATCGCGGCCTTCGCCCACTTGGCGAGCCCGAACCCGCGGTGCGCGGGGTCGATGCCCGTGTTCTGCTGGCGGACGACGACGCCGTCCGATGGCTCGAAGATGACCTCCGTGCCGCCAACACAGGCGCCGGTGGGGTCGCGTATCAACGCCGTCCATCGCATCCGTCCGGCCTCCTGCCGCGCGCGGTCGAGTTCGGCGACGAAGTCCGCGTCGATGAGCATGTCACCGACATCGAGGTCGTCGCGTGGCGCCGTCTGCATGATGTGGTGGAACGTGGCGGCGTCGGCACGGAGATGCTCCGGGAACGCGCCGTCGATCATCTCCAGTTGGTAGCCGCGCTCCCGCGCGCGTCCAGCGCGCGCCCAGTCCTCGACCATCGTCCAGTCGACGTCGGCGAGGCGCAACTCGTTCGTGCGGTTGACCCTCGCCACCTCGGCGCCGATGCGCCGAGAGAACGCATCACCGGCCGGCACGGCGTCGAACGTCGACCACGTGAGCAGCGACCGCCCCCTGCTTGCCGTCTGGTCGCAGATCCGGGCGAAGAGCTGAGAGCCGATGCGCTCGCGCCGCCGATCGCGAAGCACGAGCACGTCGCACTCCATGACCCGCGGGTCGCCCGCCGAGTTCGACCAGCAGAACCCGGCGGCAACCGGCGTGCTGTCGGCGGTCTCGACCAGCCAGGCGTAGTCCTCGAATTGCGACGGCAGGTTGCGAGCGAAGGCGATGTAGGACTCGATCGCTTGTGGCATCCGATCCGAACCGCGCTCGGCCTGGATCGGCGCCTCGACGGCGTGTAGTGCGGTCAGCTCGGCATCGGTACCCGCGCGGAAGCCGACCCTACGCACGCGGACAGCATCTAAGGCGCACACCGATACAGTTTTCGCCAATCATCGTCGGAGTGTCACGCGAGATTCTGCACTTCGGTTGAGGCTCCGACGCAACAGTGCTCAACAGGGGGTTCGAGATGAAGACGATCCGAGTCGACGCTGACTTCTTCGAACATCTCAAGATCTGGATCAACGTCGAGTGAACGAACTCGTCATCCGCCGTTGTGCGCCCGAGGACAACATGCGCGTCGTCGAACTCTCACTCGAGGCGTGGGCTCCGGTGTTCGATTCGTTCCGGCGCATGCTCGGCGAGGAGCTCTATCGGCGCGTCCACCCCGACTGGAAGCTCCATCAGGCGGCGTCCGTCCGCGACGCGCTCGAACGAAACGAGACATGGGTTGCTGTGGCCCAGGGCACCGTCGTTGGCTTCGTCAACCTGATCTTCGACGTCGACGAACGTTCCGGCGAGATCTACATGATCGCGGTCGATCCCGCCGCGCAACAGCAGGGCGTCGCCACCCAACTCACCGAACATGCGCTCGGCGAGATGCGCGCCCGCGGTCTCGATCTCGCGACGGTCGCGACCGGCGGTGACCCCGGCCACATGCCGGCCCGCCGCACGTACGAGAAGGCGGGCTTCGTGGGCGCGCCGCAGGTCTGGTACGCCAAGCTGCTGAGATGAACCGGGCGGCCTGACGCCCGTCAGTCGACGGCGAGCGGCTCCAGGATGCTGGCCGCGGCTTGACGCGCCGGGCAGCGAGTCAGACGCGCCGCCTCGCGACGAAGACGAACTCGAGGTCTGGACGATCTGGAGCATCACGCACCTCGGCCAGTTCGAATCCGTTGTCGGCGAGAGACGCTTCGATCTCGGCCCGCTCGCGGAACCGCAGCGTCGACACGGATTCGATCTCGACCGCCTCTCGCGCGAAAACGGTCATCGAACGGAATGTGACGAGATCGGCGGACGCCTCGATGACCTCCTCCCACGACTCCACGGGTCCGACTCCGGCGATGTCGAGGACAACCCGGGTCAGCTCCGGCGTCCACTGTTCCCAAGCGCGACGCGCCGGCACCCGAGTCTCGAAGACCAGCCAACCATCGGGACGCAGGGCTCGTCGTGCCGCGGCAAGCGTGGCGGCCCAGTCGTCGTCGGTGAGGAACACTTGCGCGACGTTGGCGGTCATGAACGCGGCATCGACCTGAAGCGCGGGCAGGGTCGTGGCGTCACCATGAATCCACCGAACGGCATGAGCGTGCGACTTGGCGCGGGCCACGTCGAGCATCGCGGCCGCAGGTTCCACGGCCGTGACTTCGATGCCGCGTCCCGCGAGCAGGCACGCAAACGTACCTGTGCCGCATCCGATGTCGAGTACGGATCGGGCATCGAGCTCGTCGACCAACGCCACATAAACGTCGAGGTCTCTGCGGTCCGGATCGAGCAGGTCGTAGACCTGAGCCAGCCGGGGATCGTCGAACATGGCATCGGGCACAACGGGATCATGCCTCTGACACGCGGTCAGGCGCTCCCGTTGGGAGCGCCTGACCCGTGCTCGCCTGTTAGCTCGTGAGAGTACTCAAGCGCTCGACGGCACCAGCGCAGCAAGCGGCACGTTCGGGCGGACGTCGGCACCGGCCGCGGTCGGCTCTCCGGGCACCAGCCCGACGACGTCGGCGAACACCGGCGTGAGGATGCCGGGGTCGGGCACCTCGAGGATGAGGTAGCCGAGTTCGATCTCGTGTTTCATCGTCAGGTCCTCTTCTGGTCGGGTGCGCGTGCGGGGAAGAGTCGCGCCGTGTTGGATCGAAGATTGTCGACGAGCGAGTCGATGCTGTCGATGCGCTCGGTCGCGGCGGCAACGACCGGCTCGGGCGTGAACGGGAAGTCGCTCCCGTAGTGCAGGTGGTCGAGCGTCGTCAGCGTCAGGAGCGCGTCGAGCTGGCGAGGCACGGCGAAGCCGGCCAGGTCGAAATGCAGCCGGCCGAGGTCGCGCAACACGTCGACGTCAGGAGCGAGCAGACGCGCGAACGCGCTCACACGGTCGGCGACGAGCGGCAGCGTCGCGCCGGCGTGCGGGACGATCAGCTCGAGGTTCGGGCTGCGAGCGATGGTGCCGTTCAGTACGAGGTCCGCCACGGCCCTGGTCGTGTCGAAGAAGAACTCGAGCATCGGTCGCGGCCGACCGAACGATGTGTGCTCCCAGCACGCCGGTGATGTCGGATGGAGCAGCACGCGTGCACCGCGGCGGTCCAGCTCGCGAAAGACCGGTTCGAACGAAGCGTCGCCTATGTAGGTGCCACCGATGTTGGTGAGCAGCACGAAGCCTTCGACGCCGAGGTGGTCGCAACAGTGCGCGACCTCGGCCATGGCTGCGTCGACGTCGGGCAGCGGGAGCGAGGCGAGCAGTCCGAACCGGCCGGGGTGATCGACCACCGCGCGACGACCCGCCTCGTTGACTTCGCGTGCGAGCTCGACAGCGGTGGTGTCGTCGCCGAAATGAACGCCGGGCGACGAGACCGACAGCAGTGACATGGCGATGCCCAGGCGGTCCATCACCTCCACGTGGTCCTCGGCCGACCACTCGGGGATCCAGGGCATCCCGTCGGGCTGGTCGTGCCCCGCGCGCTGAAGTGCTGCGCGGTAGCCATCGGAGACGTAGTGGGCGTGGACGTCGATCTTCACGCGTCGAGGGTGGCGACCCACTCCAGCAGCGTGTCGACATAGAGGTCGGGCTCGGTGCCGTGCATCGAGTGCCCGACGGCAGGAAAGGATCGGTACTCGACCACGACGCCGGCCTCGCGCAACAGTTCCTGCACCCGTACGGCCTGCACGTCGGCCAGCGCCCCCATCAGCGTGCCCGTGTTCTCGTCGACGACGCGGAAGTGATGCGTGAGCAGCACGTGGCGCACCTTGACGTCGCGCAGCATCCGCTCGTGATCGCATGACGCACCGATCGTGCCGGACCAGAACGCTCGGCCCCACTCCGGGTCGTACTCCTTGAGTTCCTGCGACGGCTCGTCACCGATCGGGAAGGCTCGCATCCAGTTCGGCAGCCGGCCGGGCGCGGCCGCGCGCATCGCGTCCCACGCCCCGATCGACCACTGATCGCCGAGGTAGGTGTTCCACAGGTCGAACATTGGACCGATGCTCTGGCGGATGCCGGGACCGGTCGCCGGCCGCACTTCCGACGCGAACAGCGGCGGGTCTTCGTAGCAAGCGGCGACGATCTGACCGAGCTTGGCGTACGCCGACAGCCACGCGGAGAGGACGCCGCCCGAAGAGAGACCGCTCACGATCGTCGGACGACCGATCGCAACGTCGATGAAGCGGACGAGATCGTTGCCCATGTTGTCGAGCGTGTAGCGGCCGGGTGTCCGGGTGCTCCGGCCCTGACCGCGAAGGTCGACCGCGAACACCTCGAAGTGCTCGGCGAGCCGCGGCATGACAGCCTCGTAGCCCCACCACGACTCCGTCTGGCCCGGAATGAGCAGCAGCGCGGTCGACCCGGAGTCGCCGGCAGTGGCGAAGTTCATCTCGATCTCGCCGAGGTCGACCAGTTGCTCCGCGATCTCGTGGGCAACGTAGGTCTCGCCGGCATTGTGCGGGCCGTACCGGGCACGGTGGTCGGTCATCGCCCGTGACCTTGATCGACCGATCCCGTATCTGTCACATCGCGGCGAGGCCGACGGCCCGCGGGATGGTCGCACACCTGGGAGTCAGAACGGCGTCGGGATGTATCTCGGTTCGGTCGCGTTCACCTGCACCCCGTCGCGAACGACACGCTCGGGCAGTGTCACTTTCTTGCGCTTGGGCCGCTCGTACGGGATGTGGCTGAGGAGATGAGAAATGATGTTCAGGCGCGCGCGTTTCTTGTCATCGGTGTGCGCCACGTACCACGGAGCCCACGCGGTGTCCGTGGCCACGAACATCTCGTCGCGCGCCCGTGAGTAGTCATCCCATTTCGTGTACGACGCCAGGTCCATGTCGGAGAGCTTCCAGACCTTGCGAGGATCGTCGATTCGGCTCTCGAGTCGGCGCGTCTGTTCGTCGGCACTGACCTCGAGCCAGTATTTGATGAGCCGGATGCCGGATTCGAGCATCGCCTTTTCGACTGCGGGGACCTGTTCGAGGAAGCGCTCGGCCTGCTCGTCGGTACAAAAGCCCATCACCCGCTCGACGCCGGCGCGGTTGTACCAGCTGCGATCGAAGATCACGACTTCGCCCCCTGCGGGGAGGTGCGAAATATAGCGCTGGATGTACATCTGCGACTTCTCGCGCTCAGTGGGCGCGGGCAGCGCGACGACGCGAAACACACGTGGGCTCACGCGTTCGGTGATCGCCTTGATCGTCCCGCCTTTGCCCGCCGTGTCGCGGCCCTCGAACACCACGCACACCTTCGCGCCCGAAACCTTCACCCACTCCTGCAGTGCTACGAGCTCACCGTGCAGTCGGCGTAGCTCGCGCTGGTATTCCTTCTCCTTCATCTTCGGCCGCGTTTCGCCCGATGGTGGAGCGCCCGCGGCCGGTGGTACCGACATATCGGCATGCTTGTGCTTCTTCGACATGAGAGTGCCTCGCTAGCTTGGGAGCAGCGCCTTGCTTTGGCGGGAGAGTTGGATGGCCTTGTCGATGCCGACGGCTGCCGGAGCCACGATCGAAAGCGCGATCACCAAGAGCCACTGCGCGCCGGTGAGCGAGACCGTATCGAGCAGTCGTTGCAGCATGTTGAGCTCAACCGCTGCCCAGGTAAGCGCCCACCCGAGCCCGATCCATGCGAAATACGGGAATACTGGCGACGACAGCGGCGCTTCGCGCTCGCGACGCATGACGATGCCGAGATTGACCGCGCTCAACGCAACGATCGCGAATGCCATGGTCATCGCGACTGACGGGTCTGTCGTACTTGGCTCGTCGGGACCCCACTGCAGAACCGCGAGCGCGAGTCCGGCAACGATGAAGCCGCTGACCAACCAGCGAATGACTTGTGGACGCGTGACGATCCTCGTACCCGGCTTGCGGGGCGGTCGTTGCATGACGCTTGGGTCCGGGACGTCGGCGATGAACCCGATCACGACGGTTACGACGACGAAGAATTTGCAAAACAGCAGTTGCATCGGGAACAACGCGACGCCGCCATTGATGTCAAAGATCGTCGCGAGGAGCATGAGTTGGAGCACCGACGACAACACCGTGAGCTGGAGCTTCACGTACGACGTGATTCTTCGGTAGATATCCCGCCCCAGGTCGACGGCACGTACGAGCGTCGCGAAATTGTCGTCGGTGAGCACTATCTTGGCGGCTTGCTTTGATACTTCGGAGCCACTTCCCATTGCGACGCCGATGTCGGCTTGCTTCAGCGCAGCGGCGTCGTTCACGGCGTCCCCGGTCATCGCGACGACCTGCCCGGCCTCTTGCATCAGCCGCGCCAACCGCACCTTGTCCTCGGGAGCGACGCGGCCGAACACGTGCAGCTGCGGCAGCCGCTCGAGTATCTCAGCGTCGGAGAGCTGCTGCAGCTCGGTGCCTGTGACAACACCGGGGCCGAGCTCGAGCTCATCTGCGATAGCGCGCGCCGTCACGGTGTGATCGCCGGTGATCATGCGAACGTCGATCCCCGCGTCGAGCGCAACCCGCACCGCGCGCTTGGCCTCCGCGCGCAATGGGTCGATGATCCCAACCAACGCGACCAGTACCAGATCGGCGACAGTTGCCATCGGGTCGGTGCGGGCGAGTTCCATCGCATCGTCGTCGACGTCACGAACGGCGAACGACAGGACGCGGAGTCCCTGTTCCGACATCTGCTGATTCGCGGCGAGCAACTCGTCGCGCAGGTCGGCGATCGGTGCTTGTTGCCCATGCCAGAGCGCGTGGCTGCAGCGGGCGATGACGACGTCGGGCGCGCCCTTGACCGTCATGAAATGGGACGCCTGCAGTACGCCGCCACTGATCCACTCCGGCCGATCGTGAAACGTCGCCATGAACTTGTATTCGGAATCGAACGGCACTTCCGCGATGCGCGGGAGTGCCGAGCGCGTCTCCTCGGCACCTACGCCCATCTTCGCCGCGAGTACGACGAACGCAGCCTCGGTCGGATCTCCGATGACGGTCCCGTCGTCGCCGACGGTCGCGTCGCACGACAGCACGAGACCGAGCGCGAGCCGGCCGAAGTCGGGTACCGCCCCGCCGCCGACGCCGAGAATCGCGCCCGTCTTGGTGTAGCCGCCGCCCTCGATGCTGAACCGTCGCCCATCGGCGAGCATCGTCGTCGCGGTCATTGCGTTCATCGTGAGCGTGCCGGTCTTGTCGCTGTTGATGACCGTCGTTCCGCCGAGCGTCTCAACGTCGGTGAGCGACTTCACCACCGCCTTGTCCTCCGCGAGGTGCTGCGCGCCCGACGACAGCATCGTTTGCACGAACGTCGGCAGACCGACGGGGATGGCGGAGATAGCGGTCGAGATGCACAACAGCGCGAGCGTCTCCCCGCCCTGCCCGCGCACAATTCCAAAAATGGCAATGACCGCGACCGCGGTCCACGCAAGCAGGCCGAAGATCTTGGTCAACCCATCCAGTTCTTGTTGGAGCGGTGAGCGCACGCGCTTCGTCGCAGTGACCATGTCCGCGATGTGGCCCATCTGTGTCGCCTGGCCGGTCGCGGTGACGACGAATGTTGCAGTACCGCGTGTCACCTGAGTGTTCTGAAAGACCATGTTCGTGCGGTCGCCGAGTGCGAGGTCGCCCTCGGGCAGCGTTCCGGCATCCTTCGGGACGGGCGCACTCTCGCCCGTGAGCGCGGCCTCCTGCACTTCGAGCGTGGCAGAGGTGAGGATGCGCCCGTCGGCGGGAACGACATCGCCGGCTTCCAACAACCCGATGTCACCGGGAATCAGGTTGATTGCCTCGATCTCTTCGACGCGGCCGTCGCGTCGGACACGCGCGTGAGGCACCTGCAACTGCGCGAGCGCGTCGACGCTGGCGCGCGCTTTGAGTTCCTGGCGCGAACCCATGACGAGATTGAATGTCACAAGCAGCGCGACAAAGATGCCGGTAGCGACCTGCCCGATGGAAATGCTCGCGACTGCGACGATCACCAACATGATGTTCATCGGATTCGAGAGCTGGCCAAGCGCGACCGCCCACACGCTCGGCGGCGGTTCGGTCGTCATTTGGTTCGGACCGTACGTTGCTAGGCGCCGCTCGACCTCAGCGGCGTCGAGACCCGGTTCGGGATCGACCGCCAGTCTCTCGAGCGCCGCATTGGTGTCGAGCGCGTACCACTGCTGTGTCTCAGAGGTCTGATCGATGGTGCTCACGTCGGTTCCTCCGGACGGTCCCTCGACCATGTGCGTAGAGCTGAAACTACTGGGACCGTGCCCGAACGCGGCGAGGCCCTCCGTTCGGAGGGCCTCTGACCTGATCTTGCTGTAGTGGTGCGATTTCTGAACGTCCGCGGCTCGGCGCCAGCTACGCGGGCGGTGCAAAGAACTCCAGCGGAATGCCGTCGGGGTCGCGGAAGCTCACGCCCGAGCCGTAGTGCGCGTCCTTGATGCCGCCGTGCTCGATGCCGAGCTCGTCCAGCCGGCGGGTCCACTTCTCGAGCTCTTCGCGGTCGGCGCAACCGAACGCGACGTGGTCGAGCCCCACGCGGTACTCGCTGAACCGCTCGGGCGGCGCTGCTGTGACGTGTTGGTGGAGGCCAAGCAGCGTGTTGCCGAGCAGGTAGACGGTGTGGTGCATGTCCGGGTCAGTGTCCTCGTCGAGCACAGGCTCGGCCTCGAACAGCGCCTCGTACCAAGGCACGCTCACCGACAAATGTCGGACTGTGAGCGCCACGTGCGTGAGGGGCGGAAAGTCGGTCATCGACGGTTCTCCTTCGTCGGGGTACGAGAAGGACGGTACGACGGCGCGCGCTACGCGCCTATCCGTCGTGCTGTGCATTCACTCCCGCCGCGGTATGGGTGATTCGGTGCAGACGCGCGGGCTCCGCGGCCGCTACACAAGGTCGTGCTCGTACGCGAAAGCGGTTGCCGCGGCCCGGGATGAGACGCCGAGCTTGACGTACAGGTTCGCAAGGTGACGGGCCACCGTCTTGTCGCTGATGTAGAGGGCGTCCGCGACGTCCCGGTTGGTTTGCCCCGTGGCGATCAGCTTCAGGACCTCGAGCTCGCGTGCCGTGAGTCCGCGCGGCGGAACGCCACCCCCCTCGAGCGCGCGAAGGTCGGGAAGCGCCCCCAACCTCGCGAAGCACGAACGCGCGAGGGCATACTCCCTGACCGCGGCGTCTTCGTCATTCAGGAGCCGGTACGCCTGCGCGAGCAAGACCTGTAACCGCGCCACCTCGTAGGGCGCGTCGAGCTCGTGCCAGAGCGAGAACGCGGCGCGCAGGTCGGTGAGTGCTCCGGCCGCGTCGCCGCGCGCCAGCGCGACCGCGCCGCGGCAACGGTGTCCGACGGCTCGCAGGCCCACGCTCCCGAACGCATCTGCAGTCGCGCAGGCCTGGTTCGCGACGGCGTCGGCCAGGTCGATGTCACCGGCGGCCAAGGCGATCTCGACTTGGGCGGCGAGCATCGGCACGCGTTCGAGCCGGCTCCCGGAGAACGCCGCGATCGCGGCACCGATTGCACTCGCGGCCGCCCGAACCCGTCCTTGCGCCAGGCGCAGCAACGCGAGCCCGGGCTGCGGATCGCGGCCGAGCTCGTGCGCGCGCAGGTACGCCTCTTCGGCGCCGGCGGTTTCGCCGCGCCGGCGCCGGATCTCGGCGACCGCGTAGTAACCGTCGGCCGCGGCGAACACGTCGATGGGTTCCATGTCGCGGCACGCTTCGAGCGCTTCCGTTTCGGCCTGCTCCCACGCGCCGTGCAGGTCGAGGATTTCGGCCTGGTGCACGCGACAGATACCGGGATACAGCGACGCAACAGGAAGCGGCGAGCACCAACGCCGCGTCGCCTCCGTCCACTGCTGCGCGCGGCGGACGTCGACGAGCTCATGGCACGCATCGAGGAGACCGCAGTAGATCGCGCCGGTCCACATCGGTTTCAGGGCGTCGGAGAGCGCGGCCAGCATCGCCTCGTCGAGCAGCGCGAGCCCCTCTTTGACACGCGTCTGTTTGATGAGGGCGCGGCCTTCGAAGTACACACCGAGCGCCACGAGCGTGTCGTCGCCGTACCTGCGTCCGAGGTCCTGCATCCGCCGCGCCTCGCCGGTGGCGGCCGCGAGGTCCTCGCCCATGAGGCGGGCGATCTCCAAATACAGCGGATAGCCGTGTTCGGGTCCTTCGTCGGCGCCCTCGAGCAGACGTTGGGCACGCGCGAGCCAGCCGTCAGATTGTGCCCGCTCACCACGCAGCCGCAGGTGTATCGCGAGCATGAACCCGGACAACGCGGCCTTCCGCTGTTCGCCCACGTCGAGGTGACGACCGTACGCCGCCGTGTAGGCGTCGATCGCGTCTTCGGGCCGGCCGACCCAGTGCGCGGCCTCGCCGAGCGCGTCGTAGCCGTCGGCATCGAGCTGTTCACACGACCGGAACTGGGCGTACGCGGTCGGCCAGTCGCGGGCGGCGAACGCGGCGTGGGCCCGTCGGAGTGCATCCACGGCGACATTCTGGCAGCCGCGATCGCCGAGACGACCCGCACCGGCTGGCCCATGGGCGAGTGCCTCCAGGTTGCCGCCCGCGCCGCCGGCCAGCAGATCGGCGAAGGCGCGCGCGAGATCAGATGAACCCCGGTTGTGCGAACGCGGGATTGGGAGAGCTGTAGAAGCCCTCGCCGCTCCCGACCCCGAGGCGGCCTTTCTGGATGAACTGCTCGTCGAGGTAGCGCGCGGAATCGAACGCCTCGATGTTCTGTGCGACATGGTGCACGACGCCAAGGCCCATGCGGTCCATCATCCCGCACGGGCCCATGTCGCTCTGCATGGTGATCATCCACGTCCGATCGATGCTCTGGTAGTCGCTCACCTCGCGCACCAGGAGGTCGAGCGCCGCGGTGCACCAGGGTACGAGCAGGCTGTTGATGATGTAACCACTCTGCTCTTTGCGGATCGGGATGGGGACCAGACCGATTTCGCCGGCGAACGTCAGCACGCGCTCGAACACGTCCGCGTCGGTGCCGGCATGGCCCATGACCTCACCGATGTTCGAGTCCCACACGCCGATGGCAAAGTGCAGGGCCAGGAAGTTCTGTGGCCGATCGACGAAGTCGACCAACGCGCTCGGGGCCAGCGTGGAGGTGTTCGTCGTGAACACGGTGTGCGCCGGGGCATGGCGGGACGCTTCGCGCCAGAAGGATTCCTTGATCGCCAAGGACTCCGGCACTGACTCGCTGATCAGATCCGCGTTGCGCACCGCCGTCGGCAGGTCGTCGGTGTACACGAGCCGAGCAAACGTGTCGTCGATCTGCTGTTCGGTCGCGCCGCGCTGTTCGACGAAGTGCTCGGCATACATCTTGTGAAACGCCTTGCCTTTCTCCAAACCTGCGGGAATTGCGTCGTAGACCGTCACGTGCTTGCCGTGAAACGCGATCTGCCACGCGACTTGCGAACCCATGGTGCCTGCGCCTGCCGTGGTGACGTTCGTGAAGGTCATCGGGCGGCCTAGCTCACCAGTTGTGGGGCAAGCGCCTCTTCGAGGCCAGCTTCAGCCTGGGCAGCAAGGCCACGCGCGACTTCTTGAGAATCTTCGAAGACGTCGAGCTCCTGGATCTTGCCCCACTTCAGGGTCACCACGTGAAGGCCACGATTGAAGTACGAATCGTCGCCGTTCAGCAGCGTCGCCGTGCCGTCCCACTGCACGAACACCATGGTGTGCCACGGCGGGCCTTTGACCCAGATGTTGTTGATCTGGAGATGGAGATTGGGCAGGACGCGCGCGAGACGTTCGAACCAACAGCGCAGCGTCTTGGCGTCATGTCGTTCCCCACCAATCGCGTGCGCACCGCCGAAGCTGTGATGGACGTCCGGCGCGATGCCCGGCATCAGATCGTCCCACGCGTGGTCATTGACTCGGTCGAACGCCTGCCGGATTCGCTTCTTGACGATCGAGCTATAGAGCATGAGATGTCCTCCAAACCTCTTCGTGAGATGAACGGGGTAAGACACAGGGAGTCGACGCGTAATCACGCGCTTCGTCGAAGATGCGACGCAGGCTGGAGTCGAGTAGCGGCACGTCGGCGTCGAATCTTCGGAAGCGCGGAACGACGCTCGTCACGATCCAGTGCCACCGGTCGTCGAACGTGGTCATCCTCGGCCACGCGTGCGCACGCCGGACTTGCGGCTTCCCTCGTTTGAACGAGGAGAGGTAGAACGACGTGAAGTACGAAACCTCGTGTCGCACTCCGTGCACTTCGAAGCTCGTGACCGAGCCCATCGAGAGGAGCCGGGCGAATGCGCACGACAGACGGTCGAAGTGTGGTTGCACCACGGCGCGCTGCTCGTGTTCGAGGAGCTGGACGTTGCCGTCCCAAATGAGATCTTCGGCTGCCCGTCGCTCCTGCGCGGACGCCGATTCGTCCTCCAACACGCGGCGCCCTTCGTCGATCACCTCGAAGCCGGAAAGGATCGGGGCATAGTGGCGATCCGCGGCCAAGAGTCCACGGAGATGTTCGATCCCGTCGTCGGCCGCGCAGTACGCGAGGTGCGCCCAGAAGATGTCGTCGAAAATGGCGTTGTTCGTCGCGCGGATCGTGTCCACGTCCTCCAGCAGCAACGCTCTCTGCCGGCGCAGGCTGCGCTGAATATCTGCGTAGCCCGTGCGATCCGTGTCGAGCCGGTACGGATAGAGCGCGAGCCGGACGTGGTGCGACGCGAACGCCGCCATCCCGGCCCACTTGAAGCAAGCGGGAAGGTGCTTGTAGATCCAGGCGTAGCGAGCCGAGATCTCCACGTTGCGGTGGAAGACGCACGACTGATTGGTCAGAAGACCGTTGGCCAGCGCCTTCCACCCCGCGATCGTGTCTGGCATCCCGTACTGGAGGACGAGCTCGTCGGGCTTCGGGACGAGCTCGTCGGCAGTGATCAGGTCAACCGTTCGGCGCCGCCTCTTGAACCGCGGCTCGGCCAACCTGTTCATGACTTGATGAAGTCGAGCAAGTCGCCTTTGAATTCCTCGGCGTGGGTCCCGTCCTTCGCCGTTGCGTAGCCCATGGCGATCTCCTTGCGTACTCGGTGAACGACCTCAGCATCCGCGTCACCCCCGCATGCTCGAATCCACCCACCGCGTAGTCCGCGACGTGTCTCAATTGCTCCGGAATCCCGCAGCTACGAAGATCAGCGCGTGATTTCGCTCGTCGGCCGCGAATCCGAGCAAGCCGAGATCGGCTGCGTCGTGGACCGGGCGCGCAACGGGATGAGCGGCGTCATGGTGGTGCGGGGCGAGGCCGGCATCGGCAAGACGTGCTTGCTCGACGCCATCGCAGCCTCGGCTGCCGATTTCGACGTCGTCCGCCTGGTGGGGATCGAGTCGGAAATGCGGCTCGGATACGCCGCCCTCCACCAGCTCCTGACGCCGTTCCTCGACGAGATGGACGCGTTGCCGGCGCCGCAGGCTCGGGCGCTGAAAGCGGCATTCGGGATGACCGATGACAACGCGCCCGATCAGTTCCTGGTCGGCCTCGCCGCGTTGACACTCCTGACCGCGGCCGCGACCCGACGCCCACTCTTGATCGTCATCGACGACACGCAATGGTTGGATCAAGACAGCGCGGACGCACTCGGGTTCGTCGCCCGCCGGCTCTATGCCGACCATATTTGCGTTTTGGTGTCGATGCGGGACTCGATCGAGCACCACCATCCGTTCGACGGGCTCCCGTTGGTCACACTCGCCCCGCTCTCGGAAGCAGCGTCGAGCGCGCTCTTGGACGCGGCTGTGCCGGGCCGACTCGCCGACGGTGTGCGCGCTCGCCTCCTTGCCGACGCGCGTGGGAATCCACTCGCGCTGGTCGAGTTCGGTCGGGACCTGTCACCCGATCAAGTGGCCGGCGCCGCGCAACTCCCGGAACCATTCGTCGTCGACCGCAAACTCGAAACCCACTTCCTCCGCCAGGTCAGCGCCCTCCCACCCGCAACCCGGCAACTCCTCCTCGTCGCGGCCGCCGAGCAATCCGGCGACGTCAGCGCGATCTGGCGGGCCGGACGCGAGCTCGACTTCGACGAGCGCGCGATCGCGCCCGCGCAGACGGCAGGCCTGCTCGAAGTCGGACCGCACATCGCGTTCCGTCACCCGCTCATTCGCGCCGCCGTGTATCAGGGTGCCGACTCCTCCGACCGCGGTCGCGCCCATGCGGCATTGGCAGTCGCGTGCGACGCCGGACGCGACCCTGACCGAAGCGCCTGGCACCGCGCCGCGGCCGCGCAGTTCCCCGATGACGAGGTCGCCGCCGCCCTCGAGGGGGCCGCCCAGCGAGCCGCGACCCGAGGCGGTTGCGCGGCATCAGCCGCACTCCTCGCGCGAGCCGCACAGCTGACGCCGGACCCGGGCACGCGAGCGATCCGGTTGCTCGGCGCGGCGGCCGCCGACTTGACGGCAGGGAGCTCGGCGCGCGCCTTCGAGAACCTCACCCTCGCGCTTCCCGATCTTCACGACCCCGTGCTGGTCGCGCGAGCCCGGCAGCTCCAAGCCGCCATCGCCTTCATCGACTCGTTCCCGGGAGCACGACCGGGTGCGCACCGTCCCGCCCGGATGGGCGAATCGGTGTCGATCATGCTCGACGCGGCGCGAGCGTTCGCACCACTGGACATCCGTCTCGCGCGCGATGCCGTGATGGACGCGATTCAGATGGCGGTCTACTTCGGGGATTCCAGCGCGGTACCGACCGTCGACGTCGCCCAGGTCGCGCGGTCGTTCACACTTCCAGAGGGGACCGCGCCGACCACGGCCGACCTCGTGCTCGACGCCATCGCCGAAACCTTCGCGGCGGGCTACGAATCGGCTGCTCCCCTCCTTCGCGACGCCTTGACCGCGGCGCTCGCCGACTCCGAGGTCCGCGCCCCCGGCCAGATGACGAAGGCGTGCTGGGTCGCGTTCGCGCTCAGCGACCACGATGCGCTGCTCACGCTGGCCGACGCGTGCGCGACGATGAGCCGCGAGCAGGGCGCATTCCAAGTGCTGCCGGAAGCCCTCGACTACCTGGCGCTCCGAGAGATGCGCGTCGGCACGCTCAACGCGGCCGACGACTACTACACCGAAATCATCGAGATGCACGCGGTTCTTCGGCGTGAGGCCGGTACTTCGAAGGGCACCCAACTGATCGTGTCGGCGTGGCGCGGGCGCGAAGCCGAGGTGCGCGCGGAGGCCGCGGCGCTCGCGGCTCGGTCCACGGAACTCGGCCTGGTCCGCAAGTACACCGACTACGCCGTCGCGATCTTGGAGCTGGGCCTCGGGAATTATCAGGCCGCGTCCGCGCGGGCCGATGAAGACTGGACCCCGGACCTCGGGTTCAGCGGTCTGCGCGCCGCCGACGCGGTGGAGGCACACGTTCGCAGCGGCAACGATGGAGCCGCGCGAGGGGCGCTGGCGCACATGACGGAACGGGCGACCGTCAATCAGAGCGCGCTCGATCTCGGGCTCCTCGCTCGGAGTCGCGCCCTGCTCGCGGGCGACGGCGACGCCGAGGATCAGTTCCGGGAGTCGATCGTTCGACTCGAAGCGTCCGGCGGGCGGCACCATGTCGCACGCACGCAGTTGGTCTACGGCGAGTGGCTCCGGCGCCAGAAGCGGCGGCGCGATGCCCGCATACAGCTCGAGGCCGCGCGCGACATCTTCGACTCGATGGGCGCGAACGGCTTCGCCGACCGAGCCCGAATCGAGCTGCTCGCGACGGGCGCACAGGCCCGCAAGCGCGTCGACGAGACGCGCGCCGACCTCACACCGCAGGAGTCGCAGATCGCCCGCCTGGCCGCGAGCGGCCTCACGAATCCTGAGATCGCGGCTCGCCTCTTCATCAGTGCGAACACGGTCGACTACCACTTGCGCACGGTGGACCGAAAGCTAGACATCAAGACGCGACACGAGCTCGGGAGCGTCCTGCCGGTCACCTGATCGACATCGACTACGCGGTCCGGGGATTCGAGGTCGGTGCGGGGTTGCGGACAATCAACGGGTGGCAACCGACGACCAGCACGGCGTGGTGACCCTCAGCGGCGATGCTGACATCGACAAACTCCTGCGTCGCGCCGTGGCGCGCATCGAAGTACTCGGCCTCGAGGTGTTCGCGGTGATCGACCACAGCGGCGATGCGGCCGACGTCGGCCTGACGATGCCCGAGGCGAAGCTCGTGCTGTTCGGGAGCTCGAAGCGCGGAGCCGAGCTGATGCTCGCTCACCCCTCTCTCGCGCTCGACCTGCCGCTCAAGCTGCTGATCCACGAGGACGACGACGGCCGCGTCTTCGTCAGCTACAACGCCCCGAGCTACCTCGCGCATCGATACGACCTGACCGACGACGAGGCCGACGCGTTGCAAATCGTCGAAACCATCGCCCGGACGACAAGCAGCAGGTCGTGAGCACCTTCTTGCGCGCTTTCTCGACCATGCTTTCCAGACGGTCGTCTTCCGTCTGCGCGTCACCCTGCACGACGACGGCATGTCGTACGAAGAGCACACGATGATGCGCGTTCCCGACCGCGAGGGATTGGTCGATCACGTCGACCACAACACAAGGTCGGCGAGGCGCGCCCCAATCCGCTCGCGCAGTAGGCAACCCGGGCTCGTCAGCGGTTCGTGAGCGCCTCGACTTCGACACCAAGGAGGCGGTACACATCGAGTGCTCGGCGATCGTTGGTCGCGAGTTTGGACCCGTGCTCGCGCGCGGCGGCGCCGACGAGCGCGTCGTACACGGATCCGCCTGCAACCCCGGCAGCGGCGAACTCATCGAGCAGCGCGGCGGCCGCGGCGACCGAGAGGAACCGGCTGGCCGGAAAGTTCGCGCCGATCAGCTTCGCAACGACGCCCGGTGGGCGCCGCGCCCCGGTCGGCAAGCGCGTGAGCACCGAGAAAGTCTCGAATGCGGCGTGACCCGCGAGACCGAGCCGTCGACCATACAACGCCCGGACGGTCGCGTCGTGCAGGTCGTGGTCGGCGACGAGCAGCGCGACTGCGGCGCTCGTGTCCACGAGGACGTCGGGCTCGCCACGACGGCGCGCGCGCTCAGCGCTGGTCGGCATCGCGCAGCTCGCGCACCGTTTCCGCGGTGATCCGCGTGCCCGAAGCCGGGATCACGAGCCGACCGTCGCGTTCTTCGACGGTCTCCTCGGTCACGGGCTCGATACGCAACGCCGCCCCGTCTGCGACGAGCTCGACTGCACCAGGCCCCAGACCCAGCCGGTCTCGCAGCGGCTTGGGAAT
>JBEVDP010000115.1:0-17239 GCA_040513235.1 Acidimicrobiia bacterium
TCGCGAGATACGTCGTCGAACCATCGGAGCGGATCAGCACGCGGTCCCGGGTATCGCCGAAATCGGTCGTGCGTAGCCAGCGGGCGCCGTCGGCCTCGAAGGTCACGCCGCGCTCGTCGAGCAGGCGCAACACCTCGGCCACGTCGCCGCGCTCGTGCAAGGTCCGCTCGGAGAACCAGGTGTCGAAATGCACGCCGATGCGGCCGAGGTCTTCTTGCAGGCCCGCGACGATCTTGCCGTAGCCCCACTCGCCGGCGTCGTCCGGCGCGACGTCGTCGCCCAACTCGGCCCGCAGCTCGGCGGCCATGTCGACGAGGTACTGGCCCTGGTAGCCGTCTACGGGCGGCTCCTCACCCTCGTAGCGGGCGTAGAGCGAGTCCCGGAACTTCGCGAGCTGGTTCCCGGCGTCGTTCAGGTAGTACTCGCGGTGCACCGCGGCGCCTTGCGCGCCCAGGAGGTTGGCGATGCTGTCGCCGACCGCCACCCAACGCCCGCCTCCCGCGTGGAGTGGACCCGTGGGGTTGGCAGAGACGAACTCCAGGTTGATCCGCCTCCCCACCAGCGCCGTGCTCGTGCCGTACGTGGCACCCCCGGCGACCACGACGTGAAGAACGTCGTACAACCAGGATTTGGCAAGCACGAGGTTGAGGTGACCGGGACCCGCGATGTCGATCCGCTCGAGATGCTCGACGTGCTCGGCGACGAGGGCCGCCTTGATCCGCTCCGCGATCTCGCGGGGATTTCCCCCGACTGCAGCTCGGAGCGCCAGCGCGGCAGGGGTGGAGAAGTCGCCGTGCTCTCGCTGACGCGGCACGTCGAGCACGATGCCCCCGGGCGGCTCGGGCAGTCCGGCCGAAGTGAGCGCTCGAGAAAGGGCGGTGCGGAGGTCGTCGCGAATCATGTGCGGAGGCGCGAAAGGGTACACGGTGTCCAAGTTCTGTCCTCGGGTGTTCGCACGACGCGCGGCGGCCGGGCGACGCTCGACGCGCTGAACCGTCGCTGGGCGCGGGTCCTCGAGGCCAGAATTGATGCCAGAACGTTCGGGTACGCTCGCTCCCCTTGCCCTCGTAGCTCAGGGGATAGAGCAGTGGCCTCCGGAGCCATGTGCGCAGGTTCGAATCCTGCCGAGGGCGCGCGCAGGCGAGTTCGCACTTCAGGCGATTTGTGTTCGCAGTTCTCGCCCACACTGTGCTCGACGCCAACTGAGCTCGCGCAGAACCAGCTGAAGGTTCACTGCCAGGTGTCGAACCACGTCAATCCGTGGTTTGGTTCGCACTGGTTTCGCGCGGCTGCGCTCCCCTACGGCCGACGCCTTGTTCGGGCGACGCCGAGGGCCAAGCCGCCAGCGAGCAAGGCGCTTCCGAGGACAGCGAGGCCCAGCCCCATCCCGGTGAACGGAAGGTCATCAGACTCGGTCGCGCTCAACGCAGCGACCTCAGCGGTCGTAGTCGTCGTGGTTGGCGGAACGGTCGTGGTCGTCGTGGTTGGCGGAACGGTCGTGGTCGTCGTGGTGGTCGTGGTCGTGGTGGTGGTCGTCGTCGGTGGAGGCGGGCATGGTTCCTGCACCTCCTCCGGAGGATCGATGTCGGTCTGCCAACCGCTGAATGTGTTGCAGATCAGTCTGGTCGTGGCCACCAAGTCCGGGTCAACGCTCACGCCGATATCGTACGGGCCGGGTTCGGTGGCGCTGCGGCCGATGGCGTTGAACGAGATCGTGGCGTTGGCGGTTCCGGCTGTCACGCTGATGCCGATGTCACTCTCGCCCGTGAACGTGTTGTTATCGATGGTCACGTTGCTCGCCCCGAACAGGAGAGCGGCCGTTGATGCGGCGGCGGCAGGATCGGCTGGACCGGACGAGCCATAACTGCTGCCGATGATGGTGCTGCCGGTCATCGTGCCGGAAGCCCCGACCGCGGGGCTCGAGTTCGTGCTGCTGTTGGTCCAATTCATTGCGTTCGTGGCGATCGAGAACGGCACGGACGACGCTGGTCCGATGGTGCTCCCCGACACGTTCATCGTCATGCTTCCGGAGGCGAACATGCCGGCTTTCTGGTAGCCGCTGACCTCGGTGTTGGTGATCGTCAACGTGCGGTCTGCGGTCACGCCGTCGGCTCGAATCGCGTGACCCACACCGCAGGCCGGGCCGCCGGACTCCGGGAGTGGGAGTACCTGTTGGAAGATGTTCAGAACCTGAACGTTGTCCACTGAGCCGCTCGCATCGTTGAAGAAAATGCCGAACAACCCCGGACCCGGAAACGCGTTGCAACTGTCCTGGGGAATGACGAAGGGGAATCCCGTTTCCGGGCCGGTGATGATGAGATTCTGGATATTCATCGACGTCGCACCGGCCGCGTTCGTAACCACCGCCCCGGTGTAGGTGCTGCTCGCCGGTGGATCGGGCGGAGGCGGATTGCTGGCACTGATGGTGAGGTTCGCGCCGTCGATGGTGATCCCATCGGGGACCTCGAGAGGCACCGTCGTCGTGCAGTTCGCCGTCAACGTCCAGACCGGGGCCGCGGTCTTGTCGAACGTGCACACCGAGTCGATCGGAACCGCCGAAGCCGACCCGGCCGTGAACCACCACGCACCGGCCGTCGCCAACGCGACCGCCAAGACCGCGCGCGCGCCTCCAACAGCTACAGGCCGAACACGGGTCGTCATGGCCGCCATCAGCGCTCCCCAGCGCCGCCCGGAATCGTGGTCCCCGCGTAGCGGCCGCAAGGCTAGACCAAGCTCGCGCGCTCAGCGGGGCATGCTCCTGATCGTGCCGCGGAGGGTGACCGGGCGGGCGTTCGCACCGCCTGACCCGGGGCCCGAGCGGCCCTCTGAGCGGAAACCCGAGGCGAGGATCAGCGGCGCCGGTACCCGGCGGCGCCCGAGCCGGGGCCCGAGCGGCCCTCTGAGCGGGAGAGATGACACAGACGGTGGATCCGCTTTCCTCTGATGTCATGTAGCCTGGCCAGGTCGAGTACGGGAATGTCCCGGCTCGCGGCCTCACTCACCGCTGTTCCGCCCCCGATTCCGATCGTCGTCGTGGAGCCACCGAGCCCGGGGCCAACCACACAATCGACGGTACGGAAAGGAACACTGCGTGTCTTCGTTCGCCGAACTCGGCCTCCGGGCCGAGCTGGTCGACGCCTTGGCTGCTCAGGGCATCGAACACCCCTTCGCGATCCAGCAAGTAACCATCGAGGACGCCCTCGCCGGTCACGACGTTTGCGGCAAGGCCAAGACCGGATCCGGCAAGACCCTCGCCTTCGGACTTCCGATGCTGCAACGGGTCGATGAGGCCCGCCCGGGGCACCCGACTGCGCTCGTGCTGGTGCCCACCCGTGAGCTCGCCAAGCAGGTCGTCGACGTGCTGGCGCCGCTCGGCAAGGAAGTCGGCGTGCGCGTTGCCGCCTTCTACGGCGGCACGTCGATGGAGCGCCAGCTCCGCACGCTGCGGCGCCGCATCGAAATCGCGGTCGCCACGCCGGGCCGGCTGATCGACCTGCTCGAGCGCAACGAGCTCGACCTCGACGCAGTCCAGACGCTCGTCGTCGACGAAGCCGACCGCATGGCGGACATGGGCTTTTTCCCGCAGGTCGAATGGCTGTTGCGCCGCGTCCCGAACGATCGCCAGACGCTGCTCTTCTCGGCAACGCTCGACCGCGAAGTCGACGTGCTCGTGCGCCGGTACATGCAGGACCCCGTGCGGCACGAAGTCGTGTCGGACTCGAAGACCGTCGAGGAGATGACGCACCGCTTCTTGAAGGTGCACGACCTCGACCGCGTCAAGGTGCTTGCCGCGATCGCCGGTGGCGTCTCCCGCACGCTGGTGTTCGTGCGCACCAAGCGCGGTGCCGACCGCCTCGTCTCCCAGCTCAAGCGCGAGGGCGTGATCGCGGGCGCCATCCACGGCGACCTGCGCCAAAGCGCCCGTGAAGCAGCGCTGAAGGACTTCCAGGGTGGGCACCACGCGGTACTCGTCGCCACCGACGTCGCGGCGCGCGGCATTCACGTCGACGACGTCGACGTGGTCATCCACTTCGACCCGCCGGAAGACCACAAGGCGTACCTGCACCGTTCCGGCCGGACCGCCCGCGCCGGTAACAGCGGCGTCGTGGCCACGTTCGTGCTCTGGAACCAGGAGCTCGAAGTCGAGCGTCTGCAGAAGCACCTCGGGTTGAAGTACCCGATGGTCGAGGTGTTCAGCAACGACCTGCGCCTCGCCGACCTCACGTCGATCGACGGCCCCGCGCCGCGCGGCACAGTCGCCTCTGCCGCCGGCTGACCCGACGTTTGAAGGCAAGCCGTCGGTAGGCCGGCGAGAATTCGTCAAACAGGTCGTATCCTCGCCGGCGTGAGCGATCACGCGGTTCCCATCGCGGGCGACGACGTCACGACAGGCGAGTGGATAGAGGTGCGCTCGCCATTCGATGATGAGCTGCTCGGACGCGTCCCGAAATGCGGGCCGGCCGAGGTCGACCGCGCAGTCGAAGCGGCGCGGACTGCCTTCGCCGCGCCCCTGCCGCAGTGGCAGCGAGCCGAGATCCTCGACACCGCCGCGCGCGTCGCCGCGGACCGCGTCGAGGAGTTCGCGCGCACGATCGCGAACGAGGCCGCCAAACCGATCAAGACCGCGCGTGTCGAAGCGCAACGTGCCGTGTCGACCTTCACGTTCGCGGCCGTCGCGGCCCGAACATTGGCCGGCGACGTGGTGCCGATGGATGCGAGCGCCGCCGGCGCGGGCAAGCTCGCGTTCACGTTGCGGTTGCCGATCGGCGTGGTTGGCGCGATCAGCCCGTTCAACTTCCCGCTCAATCTCGTCGCGCACAAGTTGGCGCCTGCAATCGCGGCCGGGTGTCCCGTCGTGCTCAAACCCGCGAGCCAGACGCCGCTGAGTGCGATCGCGCTCGCTCGCATGCTGCTCGACGAGTGCGGCCTGCCGGCCGAGCACCTCCACGTCGTGACCGGCGGCGGCGGCACAGTCGGCAACGCGCTCGTCGACCACCCCGACATCGCACTGATCACCTTCACTGGTTCGCCCGAAGTCGGTTGGGGCATCAAGGCCCGCGCACCGAAGAAGAAAGTCGGCCTCGAACTCGGCAACAATGCGCCGCTGATCATCGAACCGAGTGCCGACATCGCGACGGTGGCGCAGAAGGTGTCTGTCGCGGGCTTCAGCCATGCGGGTCAGTCGTGTATCTCGACGCAGCGCATCTTCGTCCACGCCGATGTGCACGACGCGTTCTGCGACGCGCTCGTCCCGCTCGTGGAAGGGCTCGTCGTCGGTCCGCCCCTCGACGAAGCGACCGACGTCTCGGCACTCATCTCGACCTCCGAACGCGACCGGGTGCAGGCCTGGGTCGACGAAGCGGTTGCGTCCGGCGCCGACGTGCTCGCCGGTGGCAAGGTGCGCGAGGACGGCGTGCTCGTGGCGACAGTGCTCGGCGACGTCACGCCGGACATGAAGGTGTGCGCGCGAGAGGTGTTCGGCCCCGTCGTCGGCGTCGCGACCTATACGGACCTCGACGAAGCACTGCGCCTCGCCAACGATTCCGACTACGGCCTGCAGGCGGCGATCTTCACTGCCGATCTCGATGACGCGCTGCGGGCGGCCCGCACCCTCGATTATGGCGGCGTTCTCGTCAACGAGGTGCCCACCTTCCGCGCCGACCAGCAGCCGTACGGCGGCGTTCGCGACAGTGGCAACACGCGGGAAGGCCCGCAGTATGCGGTGCGGGAGATGACCGAGGAGCGCCTCGTCGTGATCCACTCCCGCACCTGACGGGCGGGACATACACGGCCGGTAGGCTGACTCGCTGTGACCCAGACTCCCAGCCCGGACGACGCCCCGCTGCGGCCCGAAGTCGTCGAGATGCCGCGGCCCGCCGACGTCGAAGACGGCGAGATAGAAGGCGAGCAGGTCTCCCGGCCGACCAAGCTCATCCGTATCGCCGCGATGGTGCGGGCGCTGCTCGAGGAAGCGCGCCGGGCCCCGCTCGACGACGCCGGCCGCCGCTCCCTGAAGGAGATCCACGAGCGCTCGATGCACGAGCTCGAGGAGATCCTCTCCGAAGATCTCCGCGATGAGCTGCACGAGGTGACGCTGCCCTTTAGCAGCGACACGCCGAGCGAAGGCGAGCTGCGCATCGCGCAGGCACAACTCGTCGGCTGGCTCGAAGGCCTGTTCCACGGAATCCAGGCGACGCTGTTCACGCAGCAGATGCAGGCGCAGCAAGCGTTCGAGCAGATGCGCGGCCGCCCGGCCATCGAAGGCGGCGGCCCGGGGCGCCCACAACAGCCCCCCGGCGCGTACCTCTAGCGGACGCACCGACCGGCGCGTCGCCCGAACAACCGCGCCGCGCCGAACACCGCACGACCCCTCACCCCAAAGGAGAGATCGTGCGTAAGACATTTGTGCTTGCAGCCCTCGCGGCTGCGGCGTTGGCCCTTGGCGCGTCGGCGAGTTACGGCGCGAACACCGAAACCGTCCGGAACGCTCAGAACGTATCCGCGTGTGGAACGCGCGGACCGCTCCAAATCGTCGGTCTCACGGCCGATCAGCGCCTCATCTGCTTCACTCAACGTGGTGCCGACCGCGCTCGCACCATCGGTTCGGTGTCGAACCTGCAGACGGACACGAGTCTTGTCGGGATCGACTACCGCCCCGCCGACGGCAACCTGTACGGCGTTGGCAACCAGGGCGGCATCTACACCGTCGACGTCACCACGGCGCAGGCAACACTCGTGTCGCGTACGAACGTGGCGCTCAACGGCACCTCCTTCGGCACGGACTTCAACCCGGTGGCCGACCGGTTCCGCATCGTCAGCGACACCGGGCAGAACCTCCGCGTCAACGTCGTCGACGGCACGACGACCACCGACGGCCCGCTCAACTACACGGCGGGGACGCCGGCCGCGGGCGTTACGGGCGCCGCGTACACGAACAATGACGCGGATCCGAACACCGGAACGACACTGTTCGACTTCGACTCCGTGCTCGACCAGGTCGCGGTCCAGTCGCCGCCGAACAACGGGTCGCTCGTCGCAACCGGCAAGTTCGGTGTCGACAGCGGTCCCGAGATCGGCGCGGACATCTACAGCGTCGTGAGGCAGGGAACCACGGTGGAGAACCACGCGTTCGCGAGCGTGCGCTCGGGTTCGACGTCGTGGTTCACCGAGGTCGACCTACTCACCGGGCGCGTGACGAGCCGAGACCAGTTCAGCGCCGGTGACACGGTGATCGGGCTCACTGTCCCGCTCAACCAGCGCTGAGTGGGAGTGCCCGGGAACGCGTGGCACTGGCACGCGTTCCCGGGCGCATGGGCACGCTTGTCCCTCGAAGACCAGGTAGGCCCCTCCCCCGAGGTCCCGACTCGGAATGCCAGAAGGCTGTCCTCGGTTCAGCCGCGTGGTACACGATGGGTATTGAAGCGGGGCGGGCCCGAACGGAGGACCATCGATGAGCGACGGGCCGGCCGGTATCGCCGAACTCGGACCCAACGCGGGCCTGATCGAGGAGATGTACCGGCTGTACCAAGACAATCCGCAGGCCGTCGCGCCCGGATGGCGAGAATTCTTCGAGGACTACGTCCCGCGCGGTCAGGTCGCGCCGCCCACCGCGAGGCCGGCACCGGCTCCCACCGCACCCACCGCTCCGGCCCCCGCGCCCGTACCGGCCGCGCCGGCTGCGCCCGCTGCGCCCGCCGTGCTCGACGGTGAGGCGCCCGAGCCGCTGCGTGGTGCCGCGGCGCGCATCGTCGCGAACATGGAAGCCAGCCTCGCGGTACCGACGGCCACCTCGGTGCGGTCGGTGCCCGCCAAGCTGCTCGAAGTCAACCGCCAGATCCTCAACAACCATCTGGGCCGCACACGCGGCGGCAAGGTTTCGTTCACGCACCTCATCGGTTACGCGGTGCTCCAGGCGTTGCCCGCGGTCCCGAACATGAACTCGTCATTCGGATTGGTCGACGGCAAGCCTGCCGTCGTCCGCCACGACCACGTGAACCTCGGCATCGCGATCGACCTCCAGAAGGACGACGGATCGCGCACGCTGCTGGTGCCGAACATCAAGGCCGCCGACACGCTCTCGTTCGCCGAGTTCCACGCCGCGTACGAGGAAATCATCCGCAAGGCTCGCACGAACAAGCTCGGCGTCGACGACTTCGCGGGCACCACGATCTCGATCACCAACCCCGGAACGATCGGCACGATGCACTCGGTGCCGCGACTCATGCCGGGTCAAGGCCTCATCGTCGGGGTCGGCGCGATCAACTTCCCGATCGAGTACGAGGGCGCCGATCCGCAAACGCTCGCCGACATCGGCGTCAGCAAGATCGTCACGCTCACGAGCACTTACGACCACCGCGTGATCCAAGGCGCCGAGAGCGGCGAGTTCCTCGCGCGTGTGCACGCGCTCTTGCTCGGTGAGCACGACTTCTACCGGTCGATCTTCAGCTCGTTCGACGTACCGTACGAACCGGCGAAGTGGGATCGCGACCACAAACCGACCGAAGGCTCAATCGACGCGCTCGAGAAGCCGCTCGCGGTGATGGGTCTCATCAACATGTACCGCGTGCGCGGGCACCTGATCGCCAACCTCGACCCGCTCGGCCTGAAGGAACCTCGCACCCACGAGGAGCTCGACCCGCTTCACTGGGGCCTCACGATCTGGGACCTCGATCGCGAGTTCCCCACCGGCGGCCTCGCCGGCAAGCGGGTGATGAAGCTGCGCGACATCCTCGGCCTGTTGCGCGACGCCTACTCGCGCTCGATCGGCGTCGAGTACATGCACATCCAGGAACCCGACGAGAAGGAGTGGATTCAGCGCGAGTTCGAGGGTGTGCACGTCGACGCGACGCCCGACGACAAGCGCGCGATCCTCGCTGCGCTGAATGCGGCCGAGGCGTTCGAACGCTTCCTGCACACGAAGTACCTAGGGCAGAAACGCTTCAGTCTCGAAGGTGCGGAGACATTGATCCCGATGCTCGGCTTCCTGCTCGACGCCGCGGCCGACGCGGGCATGGAAGAGGTCGTGATGGGCATGGCCCACCGCGGCCGCCTCAACGTCCTGGCCAACATCGTGAACAAGTCGTACGGGCAGATCTTCCGGGAATTCGAAGGCGAGCTCGATCCGAACGTGCCCCAGGGATCGGGCGACGTGAAGTATCACGTCGGCGCGACGGGCAAGCACACTGCGCGCTCCGGCGCGACCGTGAACCTCACGCTCGCCGCCAACCCGAGCCACCTCGAAGCCGTCGACCCCGTCGTCGAAGGTATTGCGCGGGCAATGCAGGATCGGGCCGGCGACACTGCACGCGAGAAGGTGCTCTCGGTGCTCATCCACGGCGACGCTGCAGTCGCGGGCCAAGGGGTCGTGGCCGAAACGCTCAACCTCTCCGAGCTGCCGGGCTACGACGTCGGCGGCACCGTGCACGTCGTCGTGAACAACCAGGTCGGTTTCACGACCGCGCCCGGCTTCGCCCGCTCCTCTGTGTACGCGACCGACGTCGCGAAAGCCGTGCAAGCGCCGATCTTCCACGTGAACGGCGACGACCCGGAAGCGGCCGCCCGCGTCATCCGCGTTGCGTTCGAGTTCCGGCAAGTGTTCAAGAAAGACGTCGTCGTCGACATGATCTGCTACCGGCGCTACGGCCACAACGAGGGCGACGAGCCCGCGTTCACTCAGCCGCGCATGTACGAGTTGATTGGTGCGCGCCGGTCGGTACGCAAGCTCTACACCGAGACGCTCGTCAACCGGGGCGACATCTCGCTCGAAGAGGCGGAGGCCGCACTCGAGGACTTCCGCTCGCGCCTCGAGGATGCGTTCGTTGAAACGCAGTCGAACGAGCCCGCGCCGGTCGCGTGGTACGAGCACGTCGACGAGCCCGCGCGACCGTCCGTCGAGACAGGGGTGGCTCGGGATCGCCTCGACGTGATCGTGCGCACCCTCACCACGTTCCCCGAAGGCATCTCACCGCATCCGAAGCTGGAACGGATCCTGAAGGCGCGGCGCACCGAGTTCGACGCCGACAGGGTCGACTGGGCCTTGGCCGAGAGCCTGGCCTTCGGGACGCTGTTGCAGGAAGGCGTGCCAGTGCGGTTGGCCGGACAGGACACGCGGCGCGGCACGTTCAGCCAGCGCCACACGACCATCGTCGACCACAACACCGAGACCGAATACACGCCGCTCGCGAATCTCCCCGACGCGCGCGCACCGTTCATGATTTACGACTCCGTCTTGTCGGAGTTCGCGGCGCTCGGGTTCGAATACGGGTATTCCGTGGCCGACCGCGACGCGCTCGTGGCGTGGGAAGCTCAGTTCGGCGACTTCGTGAACGGTGGACAGACGATCATCGACCAGTTCATCGTCGCCGCCGAAGACAAGTGGGGTCAGCGCAGCGGTTTGGTGATGCTGCTCCCCCACGGTTTCGAGGGTCAGGGGCCGGAGCACTCCTCTGCCCGGATGGAGCGGTTCCTCGTGCTGTGCGCGGAAGACAACATGCGCGTCGTGTACCCGACGACGGCGGCGCAGTACTTCCATGCGCTGCGCCGGCAGGTGCACGATCCCGATCGCAAGCCGCTCATCGTCTTCACACCGAAGCGTTACCTGCGCATGCCCGTGACGGCGTCTCCGGTGTCGGAGTTCGTCGAGGGCAGCTTCCGTCTCATCCTGCCCGACCCCGCGCCGCCCGCCGACGTCCGGCGGTTGGTGTTCTGCACCGGCAAGTTCGGTCACGAGTTGCTCGCAACCCGCGACGCGCAGCAGGCCCCGGTCGCGATCGCGCGGCTCGAACAGCTCTATCCGTGGCCCGAACGGGAGATCGCCGAACTGCTCGACCACTACCACGACGCCGAGGTCATCTGGGCGCAGGAGGAGCCGGGCAACATGGGCGCGCGCTACTACACCAGGCGCCGCATCGAGGAGCTCGCCGGCGACAGGACCGTCGGCGTGGTCGCCCGCGCCGCCAGCCCGAGCCCGGCGACCGGCAGTTCCACCGTCCACGAAGCGGAGCAGGCCAAGCTGCTCGAGGACGCCCTGAGCGTGTAGTTACGAGCCGTAAGCCGCGACGAAGACGTCGATGACGCCGTCGACGTAGTCGTCGTCGATCGGCATGTGGCTCACGAGATGCCGGTAGAACAGCGGCCCCGCGATCACGTCGGCGGCGAGCTCGACGTCAAGGCCGGCACGGAGTTCGCCGCGTGCGATGGCGCGTTCGAGTGCAGCGATCGTGCCCGCACGGCGATGGCGCACGAAGTGCTCGTGCACTTGGCCGAGTTCGGGATTGCGTATCCCGTCGGGCACCATCGTCCGGATGCACTGCCCGAGCACGGGATCGGCGACGAGCTGGCTCAGATTGTGCAACGACGCTTGGAGGTCGCCGCGCAACGAGCCCGTGTCGGGTTTCGGCGCGGCCGCCTCTGCCAGCCCGAAGATCGACGCTGCGACGAGCTCGAGCTTCGACGGGTAGCGGCGGTAGATCGTCGCCTTGCTGACGCCGGCACGCGCGGCGACGGCGTCGACACTCATCCCGTCGAAACCGTTCTCGGCGTACTCCTCCATCGCCGCGCGCAAGATCTGCTCGTCGCACTCGGTGCTACGCGGGCGACCCGGCTTGCGGGCCTCGACGATCTCGGTCACGTTCTCGCTCCTGGCGCCTGCGGCGCCGGGCCGCTCGGGCCCCGCTCGCTTCCACGGGTCGACTCCGGCTGCGTCTCGCTTCCATGGGTCGACTCCGGCTCCGCCTCCCATCCGGTCGGCTCCGCCTGCGTCTCGCTGTTCGGCGGGATACCCGCCTCTCGACGCTCGCTCACGCCTCCCGACACTACGACGCCGGCGCGCGTGCGTCAGCTGCCCATGCGGTAGGTACCGAATGCCCAGACGAAGTTCTCGGGATCGCGGGCCGAGAAGTCGCGCGACCCGTATTCCTGGTCCTGCGGCTCCATCACGATCTCGGCGCCCGCGGCACGGGCACGCTCGCAGAGCGCGTCGATCTCGGCCCCGTCGTCGAGCACGACATAGATGCAACACGGCCCGAGGTCGAAGATGCTGTCCCCGACGCTCTCGCCTTTGGCCCGCTCAGAGAGGCCGATGTAATCCCCCTTGAACTCGAGCTCGGCGTGGACGATCTGGCCCTCGGGCGAGCGGTGCACGGCGTGCTCCTTGAACCCGAAGGCGTCGGACAGGAACGCGATGGCCTTGTCGCCATCGTCGTAGCGGAGGACGGGACCGAATCGTTGGAAGTGCTTCTCAGTCATGGTTCGACCTTACGCGATACAACTGGTGCGTGACAATAGTTGTTCGATCTGATAAATAATCTTCATGGCCGCAGAGGTGGAACTCGTCTTCGAAGCGCTCGCTGATCCGACGCGCCGTACGGTCGTGCAACTGCTCGGCTCCGGGCCGCGGCGCGCGGGTGAGTTGGCCGCCGCCGCGGGTACTTCCCCGCCGACGATGAGCCGCCACCTTCGTGTATTGCTCGACGCCGGAATCGTGCGCGACGAGCGCCCGCGGGCTGATGCGCGCACGCGCGTGTTCCACCTGCGACCGGAATCGATCGTGGCAGTGCAGGCGTGGCTCGATCAGCTCCAAGCGCAGTGGAACGAGAACTTGCAGTCGTTCAAGCGACACGTCGAAGCCCGCCACCCGTCAGGAAGGACTCGTCGATGACTACCACGAACGCGGCGACCTCGTCAGTAGAGGTCGCAGCCGATCCGAACACGGCCTTCGCGGTCTTCACCGAAGAGCTCGACTGCTGGTGGATCCAAGGCCCGATCAACTTCTACGACGCGGCGCGCGCGTACTCGATTCGCATGGAGCGCGGCGTCGGTGGCCGCATCGTCGAGGTGTACGACGGCGACTCGGGCGAAGGACTCGAAGTCGCGCGCATCACCGTGTGGGAACCCGGTGCACGTCTCGCGTGGCAGAGCGCCGTCGACGACGTGCGGATCGACGTGTCGTTCTCCGCGAGCAACGGCGGCACGCTCGTGCGCGTCGAAGCGACGATCCCCGAAGGCGGCGCCGACCGCGGCGGAACGGCATGGGTTCGCACCACGCCGAAGTGGTTCGGGCGCTGGATCGAGCGCCGCGACCGCGAGCCACACGAACCGCTGCAGATGAGCCGGCTCGCGGTGGCTATCCACTACACCAAGCCCGCGACCGCGGCGCAGTGGTTGCGCGACGTCTTCGGCTTCGAGCCCGCGGGCGACATTCCCGAGAACGAACCCGACGACATCAACTACGTCTGGATCGAGTTCCACGTGGGCAACGCGTCCCTGATCGTGTTCGGGCGTACTGGCCCAGACCTCGGCGAGGAGGCGCCCGTCACCCATACCCCCTGGGTGTTCGTCGACGACCTCGACGAGCAGTACGCACGCGTCAAGGCCGGAGGGGCGAAGATCATCGACGAAATCTGGCAGCACGGGGCGCGGGCCTTCTCCGCGGCCGACCTGGAAGGCAACCGCTGGACGTTCGCACAGGCCAGTCCGCACATGCGCAGGTGACACACCCGGTCGGGAGGCGTACCGTCGCGACGGGCTGCTCGCGAGGGAGGTCGACCGATGTTCGTACAGGTGATCAAGGGCCGGACGAGTGACGCCGAAGCTGTCCGCGAGCGTGGCGAGGTATGGGCCACTGACCTGAGGCCGGGCGCCAAAGGGTTCCTGGGAAGCACCGTTGGCGTCGCCGACGACGGCACGTTCTTTGCGATCGTGCGGTTCGAGGACGCGGCGTCCGCGATGGCGAACTCGGAGCGTCCCGAACAGAGCGCCTGGTGGGAAGAGACGGCCAAGCTGTTCGACGGCGAGCCGACGTTCCGTCAGTCGAGTGACACCACGACGATCTTCGACGGCGGCTCCGACAAGGCCGGCTTCGTGCAGGTGATGGAAGGCACCGCCACCGATCGGGCGAAGGCCGACGCACTCGAGTCTCCGGAAATGCTCGAACAACTCCGGGCCGCGCGGCCCGATCTCCTCGGCGGGCTCCGCGTGTGGTTCGACGGCGGTGACTACGTCGAAGTCGCCTACTTCACGGGCGAGGAAGATGCTCGCAAAGGTGAGGCGTCGGCCGAGTTCTCGGGTCCCGTGCAGGAGTTCGTAGACGCGTTCGGCGAGATGACGTTCACGGATCTCCGCAACCCGACGTTCAACAGCTGAGTCACTCAGGTATCGGCGGTACCGAAGCGCGGCGAGAAGCCTGTCACGGTGTTCCAATCGCCGCCGGCCGCGGCCGCCTGGCGCCACGCCGATGCGCAGGACGCTTTCGAGTCAGTGTTCGTGCGCATCATCGCGGGCGGCTACGAGATCGACGACCACACGGCGGGAGTCGAGGCCGGAGTCGTCTGGGCCGTCCGCGCGTCGATCACGCTCGATTCCGACTGGACGACGCGCAGAGCCCAGGTGTGGGGCCAGTCGCCCACCGGCGCCCGCACGGTACGCGTGGAGACCGATGGCGCAGGCCGTTGGCAGGTCGGCGGAGAGACGCGGCCGGAGCTCGATGGCTGCTTCGACCTCGACCTCGAGTCGTCGGCGTGCACGAATGCGTTCCCGGTGCATCGTCTACAACTCGCGATCGGTGAAACCGCGTCTGCACCCGCCGCCTATGTACGCGCCGACGACCTCCGCGTCGAACGGCTCGAACAGTCATATCGCCGCGTCGATGACCGGGAGTACGACTACGAAGTGAGACGACAGCGGAGCGACCGTATGGGAGCGGAGCGCGGAGTCGACCCATCGGAGTCGCCGGCGGCCGACTTCCGGTGCCGTCTCGTCTTCGACGCGTCGGGGTTCGTGCTCGACTATCCGGGCATCGCGACGCGCGTCGTGTGAGCGGCGATTGTCCGCGACCTGATGTTCGAACCGTGACGTCAGAAGTCAACGAAAGCGTCGAAGGGTCGAGTGTCGGGTGTTGTCGGCGTGCGCAGAACGGCCCATTGGTGCAGCGCATCGGGTGCAGACACCGATTCGATGCGCCAACCTACGTTGGTGACGAAGAAGGAACTCGCGCGCGCCACGCCAGGCAACTGGTAGTCGTCGAGGAACACGACCGCGCCCGGCCGTAACAACCGGCCGAGATACACGAGATCGACGAAGACGGCATCGAAGCGGTGGTTGGCGTCGAGCACCGCGAGGTCGAACCGTCGCTCGTCCTCCAAGAGGCGCGGCAACGCGCGCTGCGATTCCTCCGCGTACACGTCGAGCCGCGGCGTGAACCCGGCGTCGTCCAGCACTTGGAGTCCACAGTTGCTGAAGCTCCGGGCCTGGTGGGGATCGATCACGGTGTGCCGCGCGCGCTCGTCCCCATTGATTGCAAGCCCTTCGCACACGAACAAGGCCGAGATGCCGTAGGCGAGGCCGACTTCGATCGTCTGCACAGCGCGTTCGCGCACAACGCATTCGCGGAGGGCCTCGCCCTCCTGGGCCGTGATCGCGATCGGGGCCAGAGTGTGCTCGTTGCCGTCGGTGCGTGAAACCACCGTGCCGTCGCGCAACAACTGCTCGATCACGGATCGAACCTGAGCCGGGTTCACGGCTCGGGCGGTGTTTCTACGAGAGCGGCGAGCTTCGCGGGCGCCACGATGAGATAACTCGTCGTGATGAGCTCGGCGAGTTCTTCCCAGTCGCTCTGATCGTCGATGATGACGCCGAGCCGGTCCTCGCGATGCCGCGGCGCGAAGTAGGGATGGCCACCGGCGAGCAGAGCTTCGCGTTCTTCGGGATCGGCGCGGCACGACAGCATCGTGAACTGCTTGCCCTGCGGATCCGCGATGGCGAACACGTACGCGAAGATGCGGCGCCGAACCTTGAACTCGACGCCCACGTCGGTATCCATCTCCGACGCCTCGGGGAGCGCGCGGCAGATGGCTCGGGCTGGGCTGAGGAGCACCGCGGGAACGGGCGGGAACTCCATCGCTACGCGCGGTCCAGAATCTCGGCCGCGGCCCGTTCCCCGGACCGCACGGCACCATCGATCGCGCCGTGTGATGTCGTCGCCGTTTCCGTGCCCGCCCAGTGCACGCGCCCGAACGGCGCGCGCAGGAGGTGGCCGTAGCGGGTGAGGATCCCGGGCGGGAGGTGCGCCATCGAGCAGCCGCGCGTCCAGGGCTCGTGCAACCACGCGGTCTCGATGAACTCGATCGGGGTCGCGGCACGATGCCCGAACCGTTCGACGAGCGCGTCGAGCACGCCCCGACGCCGGACGGCCGGGTCCAACGCGTCGAAGCGCTCGGCGACGCGCCCGAACGTGAACGACGCGATCACGCCCGGCGCCCCCGCCGCTGGGGTCGCGTCGAGCGTGACCTCGGCCGTCGTGTCGGGGCCCGCGGTCTGTCCGCTGAAGCCGTCGGCCCGCCAGAACGGTTCGTCGTAGACGATGAGCGTCTTCGTCTCCGGACCTGCGACCGCGTTGCGGTAGAGCGTCGCGCGGTCGGCGGGCAACACGGGATCAAACGTGATCTCCAACGCGAGCGCGGGCGGCACCGTGACGACGGCATAGCGAGCTTCCACGACCGAGGCGTCGCCCTCGACGACGACGTGGTCGTCGCCCTGGGTGATCGAACGCACGGGCGCGTGCAAACGCACGGCATCATCGAGTTCGGCGGCGACCCGCTGCGCGATGACGCCCGCACCGCCGTCGACCATGTTCTCCTGCGCTCCCCTCTCGATCGAGAACAACGTGTTGATGCTGCCGTGCGCGCGCACGAGATAGAGCAGGTGGAACAACGAAATCTCGTTCAAGTCGCCCGTCATGAGGCCCCGGACGGCCGACTCGAAGAGGTCGCGTGCGAGTTGGGTGCGGACCCCGGCTTTCTCCTCCAGCCACCACGCAACCGTGCGCGCGTCCCACTCCTCGGCATGGGCCGCTGTCCACGGTGCGTCCAGCGGAATCTGCTTCGCCATGCGGTCGATGCGGGCCTGAGCGAGCGCGAGCGACCCGACCGCGAGGGGGCTGATCTTCGGGATGAGGCCGGTATAGCGGCGGGTGCGCCCGCCGCCCACGAGGAGGTGCGCGCCCTGTACCCACGTCTTGTAAGTCGCGACGCCGACCTCGCGCGCGAGCCCGAAGATCGCATCGTGTTTCGGCCCGAGCCAAGCACCCCCGCGGTCTACGGGCGCGCCGCTGGCAACGGGCACGGTCCAGATCCGGCCGCCGATGCGGTCGCGCGCCTCCAGCACGACGACCGTCTTCCCGCGTTGCTGCAGGCGTCGCGCCGCGGTCAGACCCGCGTAGCCCGCGCCGACGATGCACACATCG
>JBEVDP010000116.1:0-8751 GCA_040513235.1 Acidimicrobiia bacterium
TCTCGGGTCGGCGGTGGGCCTGAACCCGAAAAGTGAGCCCGGCGTACCATCGGGCCCATGTACGAATGGTCCGAAGAGCTGCAGATGATCCGGGACGCGGTCCGGAGCTTCGTCGACAACGAGATCCGGCCCCACCGGGAGGAACTCGAGCACGGCGACATGCCCCCGTACGACCTCCTGCGAAAGCTGTTCTCGACCTTCGGCATGGACACGATGGCCCGCGACAGCTTCAAACGCAGGATCGAGAGAGAAAAGGCGGCGAGCGAAGCGCAGCGGAGCGAGCTCGCGGGAGCGGCGAGCGGCCGCGAGGCGGGTATCCCGCCTCGCAGCGAGCGCGACTCAGAAGCTGGCTCGGGCGGGGGCGGCGGGATGACGCTTCTGCCGATCATCGAACTGTGCAAGTGCTCGCCGGGCATGGTGACGGCGATGGGCGTGTCCGTCGGGCTCGCGGCGACTTCGATCATGTCGAAGGGAACGACGGCGCAGAAGGAGCGGTGGGCGCTCGATCTCCTGACGCTCGACAAGATCGGCGCGTGGGCGATCACGGAGCCGAATTCGGGGAGCGACGCCTTCGGATCGATGCAGTCGACGGCTCGCCGCGACGGCGACGAATACGTACTCAACGGTTCGAAGACGTTCATCACCAACGGCCCGTACGCCGACACGACGGTGTTCATCTGCAAGCTCGACGAGGGCAACCCGCCCGAGGAGCGCAAGGTCTTGCAGTTCGTGCTCGACAAGGGCATGCCCGGTTTCGAGCAGTCGAAGCCGTTGCGCAAGATGGGCCTGCACTCGTCGCCGACAGGGATGCTCTTCCTCGACGACGTGCGCGTCGGGCGCGAGCGGTTGCTCGGCGAGAGCGAAGAAGCGTTCGGTGGCTCCGCGGGGCGCGAAGCATCCAAAGCGACGTTCATCATCGAACGTTCCGGTGTCGCGGCGATGGCGCTCGGCATGATCGAACGCTGCTTGGAGCTGTGCATCCCGTATGCGAAGGAACGGGTGCAGTTCGGCCGCCCGATCGGCGAGTTCCAGCTCATCCAACTCAAGCTGGCGAAGATGGAGGTCGCGCGCCTCAATGTCGAGAACCTCGTGTTCCGGCACTTGGAGTCGTCGCAGGCGGGCAAGCCGATGACGTTGTCGCAAGCGTCGGCGATGAAGCTCTACGCGGCGGGCGCGGCGACCGAGGTCGCGCTGGAAGCGGTGCAGCTGTTCGGCGGCAACGGCTACATGGCCGAGTACGAGGTCGAGCAGCTCGCTCGTGACGCCAAGGTGCTGCAGATCTACGCCGGCACCGACGAGATCCAGATCGGTCAGATCGCGCGGTCCTTGCTCACCTAACTCGGGCGGATCAACGTTTCGAGCAGGGTGGCAACCGCCTCGAAGGTGCCGAAGAGCGATTGCGCGCGTTCGCTGTCGGGGTCGAGGTTGTGCAGGAGCTCGATACCGAAGAAGAGCGCAGAGATCGCGTGCGACATGTCGGCGGTCGACACGACAGACGCGTATGCCGTTCCCTCGAGCGTGCGGGCAACGGCCGCGTCGACATGGCCCATCCATGCGCCGAACGCGTCGAGGATGCCCTTGCGCAGTTCGGGCGACGACGCCGAACCGGCGAGCAGTTGCGTGAGTACTGCGAGGCCGCCCTCGGCCATTTCCTGTTCGTGGAGATCGCGGGCGACGGCGACGAGCTCGGGCAGGGTGTGCACCTCCGCGAGGCGCGGCGCGTAGCGCTCGGCCCGTTCGCGGCTCTCTTCGACTGCAGCTGCGACCAGCAGATCGGTGACGCTGCCGAAGTGGTAGAAGATCAGCGCCTGGTTGAAGTCGCCGCGCTTGGCGATCGCCCGAGCGCTCGTGGCGACGATCCCTTCTTCGCGCAACGTCGCGATCGTCGCGGCGACGATCCTCGCCCGCGTCTCGGCGCCGGCAGCCTGGGTCGCGGACGAGGACTTGGCCATCGAGGTCATTCGATCACGAAACCGCGGCGCCGCATGACCAACAGAAGTGACGATCACCGACGACGGCGGCGCCGCAGTTGCTGCAGACATCGGCCGGGGCCGGCGCGAGTGCCTGTACACCCACGAACGCCGGTTCGCGGTGGTGGCAGCGCCCGTCGGGGCAGTCCTTCGAGCCGACGAACGCGCCGATGCGCCTGCGGTTTCGCGAGATGTGGTGGAAGAACTCTTCGGCCATCGGCGCCAAGAGCCGTCCGCTCAGGCGGTAGGCCCACCTCCGGTAGCCGACGGTCGCCCACAAGCACACGAGAAGCGCAGCCGACCCTGCCCATACGTCGCCATCGTCCGACACAACGACCAACTCCGCGCCCAACCACGGCACTTCGCCGAAGCGCTCCCGCGCGGCCGCCGATCCGGCCGCGAGGAAGTCGACCGGTACGTAGGTGGCCTGGTGCTCGAGCCAGTGCCGGCACCGACGGCAGAGCGCGCACTCGTCGTCGTAGAGCACGGTCAACCGTTCCACCTGCACGACCGTCACCCCACCGTGACCGTGCGCTGCGGCGCCACGGGCGGCGGCAGGTGGCGCATCTCGTTGCGGCGCCGGATCCGCCAGAACACGTACACGTTCACGAAGTGCACGGCCGCCAGGGTCAGCAACAACACCCCGAGCTTCTGCACGAGGATCTCGATGGCCTCGGTCGCACTGCTCGCTTCGTTCCCCTTCAGGAGGAACATGGCGTAACCCAGGTTCACCATGAAGAAGCCGGTCACGAGCAGCCGGTTGACCGCGACCGCGATCTCGGTGCGGTCGAACACCTCTTCCAGGAACACAGCCCCGTTCCGGTAGAGGGTCTGGGCCAGCCAGACCGTGAGCCCTACTGCGATCGTTGCGTAAGCCACGTAGACCGGGACCAGGTAGTCCGCGGTGGTGGTCGTCTCCATCGAACCCCACCTCCTAGGCGTTTGACTGACTGCTTTGAGTAATTGCTTTGAGCATATGCTCAAAAGGCAGATCGGTCAAGAGGCGCGAGGCTGAGAGGCGTGTCCGGCTCCAACGACCTCGTCGGGGTGGGGGGCGACCTCGAACCGGAGACCTTGCTGGCCGCGTACGCGCAGGGCCTGTTCCCGATGCGGGTCGACGGCGTCCTCGCCTGGTGGTCACCGGACCCGCGCGGGATCCTTCCGCTCGACCAGTTTCACGCCAGCCGTTCCTTGCAGCGGGTCCGCGACCGTTTCGAGATCCGAATCGACACCGCGTTCGAGGCCGTCATGCGAGCGTGCGCGGATCCGCGCCGGCCGCACGGCTGGATCGACGAGTCGTTCGTCGCCGCGTATTGCCGCCTGCACGCGCTCGGGCACGCGCACAGCATCGAGGCGTGGTGCGACGGCGAGCTCGCGGGCGGTTTGTACGGACTGCGCCTCGCGCGCCTCTTCGCGGGCGAGTCGATGTTCCACCGCGTGACGAATGCGTCGAAGGTCGCGCTCTGGGCTGCGGTCGAACTCTTGCGGACAAACGGCGCGACGTTGTTCGACGTGCAGTGGACGACACCGCACTTGCGTTCGCTGGGCGCAATCGACGTGTCGCGCGCCAGGTATTTGGACTTGCTCGAGGCAGCGGTAGCGTCGGAATCATGAGTGAAAATCGTAAGGCCGGCCGCAGGGCCAGGAGCGGACAAGCATGAGTGAACGTCGTGAGGCCGGCCGCAGGGCCAAGAGCGGACAAGCATGAGCGATGACGTGACGATCTTCCACAACCAGGCGTGCTCGAAGAGCCGGGGCGCGCTCGAGATCCTGAACCAGCGGGGCGTCGATGCCGATGTCGTGAAGTATCTCGACACGCCACCCGATCGGGCGACGCTCGAACGCATCCTCGACGCGATCGACGACGAGCCCACCGCCCTCGTTCGCACCGGCGATCAGAAGTTCAAGGACGCGGGTTACACCAAGGCCGACGTCGCGACGCGCGCGCAGGTCATCGACGTGTTGCTGAAGCACCCCGAGGTGATGGAACGTCCGGTCGTGTTCGTCGGCAACCGCGCGGTGATTGCCCGCCCGTCGGAGCGAGTGTTGGAGCTGCTCGACTGATGTCGACCTGGGCGGAAGTCGAAAAGGAAGTGCCCGAGCTGGCCGAACGTGTGCGGCGAGTATTCGACGCGCACAAGCACAAGACGATGGCGACGCTACGAGCCGACGGCGCGCCGCGCATCAGCGGTACGGAGGCGTCCTTCTTCGGAGACGACTTGTGGATCGGTTCGATGCCGGATGCACGCAAAGGCGCCGACTTGAAGCGCGACCCACGGTTCGCGCTGCACAGTGCGACGGTCGACCCGGAGATGGTCGAGGGCGACGCGAAAATCTCGGGTCGCTTCGAGATCGCCACGAGTGGGCAGTTCGCCGCCTACATGCAGCACCTGAACGACAACGACGATCCGGCGCCGGAGGACTTCGACCTGTTCCGTGCCGACATCGACGAGGTCGTGTTCCTGACGGTTCCCGCGGGCGCCGACTACTTGCTCATCGAGACCTGGAACGAAGGCCGCAACGGCCTCCGGCGGATCGAACGCCGTTAGTCGTAGCCGGCCATGTCGGCCGTCGCGACGACGTTGGAGGCGCACGCGCTCGACATCGGGCGGCGTACCTCCGAACGATATTCTCCGCCACTTCCGTCCCCACCCCCGCCCTTTCAAGGAACCTCGCTCCGCTCGGTACGATCCCTGGTATGCCGCAGCTCACTGCCGAAGACGTCCGCGCCGAGGTGAAGGCCTGGCTCGAGGAGAACTGGGACCCCGACCTGACGGTGGGGGAGTGGTGGGACCGGCTCGCCCGCTCCGGCTATGCCGCGCCGCAGTTCCCCGAGGACGCCTGGGGCAAGGGCTATGCGCGTGACCTCGTCATGGAAGTCAACGGGGCGATCGCCGAGCACGGTGCCATCGGTCCGCCGGCCGGTCTCGGGTACCTGCTCGCCGCGCCCACCCTTGCCGCGCACGGCAACGAGCGCCAGAAGCAAGAGGATCTGCTGCACATCCTCAACGGACAGGACGCATGGTGTCAGCTGTTCTCGGAGCCCGGCGCGGGCTCCGACCTCGCGAGCCTCGGGACGAAGGCGATCAAGGACGGCGACGAGTGGATCGTCACCGGCCAGAAGGTGTGGACCTCGACCGCGCAGCTCTGCAACGTCGGCATGCTGATCGCACGCACCAATCCGGATCTGCCGAAGCACAAGGGCATCACCTACTTCCGCTTCGACATGAGCCAACCCGGCGTCGAGATCCGGCCGCTGCGCGAGATGACCGGCCGCGCGATGTTCAACGAGGTGTTCATCGACAACGCGCGCGTGCACGACGACGACATCATCGGCGGCCTCAACAACGGCTGGGCTGTCGCGAACACGACGCTCATGGCCGAGCGCGCCGGCCTCGGCACCGGTGGCTCCGGCGCAGTCGGCTCCGCGTTCGCGGGCCCGATCGCGAACCAACTCGAGAACCGGGTCGGCGACCACGTGGGCCAGATTCGTACCGGTGGTACCGGTGGTGGAGGTCGCTCCGCCGCGCAGACGCTCGCAGCGCTGGCCAAGGATCTCGGCAAGGACGACGATCCCGTGATCCGCCAGAAGCTCGCCAAGCTCTACACGCTGCAGAGCATCGGCAAGTACTCGGCGCTCCGGGCGAAGAACGCGAACCAGCGCACGGGCGGGGAGCCGAACATCGCCAAGCTGATGATGAGTGACTTGTTGCGTTTGCAGCGCGAGGTCGGCAACGAAATCGTTGGCGCGCACGGCATGGTCATGGGCCAGGACACGCCGGGCAAGGGCATGGTCCAAGAAATGACGTTGTTCTCGCCCGGTCCGTCGATCTACGGCGGTACCGACCAGGTGCAGCGCAACATCATCGGTGAGCGCGTGCTCGGCCTGCCGAAGGAACCGGGACCCGAGAAGGACACCCCCTACCGCGACTTGCTCGTCAATCGCTGAGTCGACGGCGACGCGCCGGCAAGGCCGTGAGCGAAGCGCAGCGGAGCGAACTGGCGGGAGCGGCGAACGTCCCGAAGGGCAGCGCCGGGTATCCCGGCGCTGAGTGAGTGCGACCAATGAAGATTGGGATTGCCCTGCCGTCGATGGTGGCGGGGCTGGACCGGGGGACGTTGCTCGCGTGGATGCGCGAGGTCGACGCGGGCCCGTTCTCGGTGCTCGCAGCCGGGGAGCGCGTCGCGTATCCGAACCAGGACATGATGAGTCTGCTCGCGGGTGCCGCCGCCGTGACCGACCGCGTGCGCATCGAGGCGACCGTGAGCATTACGCCGATGCACTCTGCAGTCTCGGTGGCGAAGCAAGCTGCCACCATCGACGTGTTGTCGGGCGGGCGCTTCGTGCTCGGCGTCGGTGTCGGCGGTCGCGATGAGGACTACCGCGCGCTCGACGCGTCCTTCGCGCGGCGGCACGCGCGCCTCGACGAGCAAGTTGCAGCGATCCGGCGGGTGTGGGCGGGTAAGTCTCCTGCCGACGGGATCTCCCCGGTGGGGCCCGCGCCGGTACAACCCGGTGGTCCGCCGATCCTGGCGGGCGCGATGGGACCGAAGTCGATGGCGCGTGCGGCGGTGTGGGCCGACGGTGTCGCGGGCTTCGACGTCGCCGGTGACGCCACCTCGATCGGAAGCGGCTTCCGGCGCTTCGAAGCGGCGTGGTCGAATGCAGAGCGGACCGGCCGGCCGTTCCTCCAGACATCGTTCTGGTTCGGCCTCGGTGCCGACGCCGCCGAGCAGGTTCCCGACTACGCATTTCGGTACTTGCGGATCTTCGGCGACGACGCGGCGCGCGCGATGGCCGGGCTCGTCACTGCGACGTCTGCGGAACGAGTGCGCACGTTGCTGGAGGAGGTCGAGGCGGTCGGGGGCGACGAGGTGATCCTCGTGGCTACAACCGGTGACGTCGACGACCTCCGCCGCGCCGCGGCGCTCGTTGCGTAGGCGCTATTCGCCAACCGGGCGGACTGCGGCGAGGAGCGTCATGACGGCACGCGGCGTCGCTCGTTCGCGGGACCGGACGGGCAGCAGGAGCGCGCTGGCGAAGAGCCCGGGATGCGCCACGAGGTTTCCGACGGATGTCGTCGTGGCATCGACGCCGGTGATCGCATTGTCCAGCGCGGTGCCGGTGAGTGGCGCGAGCCGAGTCGCGACGTTCCACGCTTGATTGCGCGCGGCGCGCAGGCTGAATCGGATCAGGCTTTCGTCGTTGCGGTCGCCGATCCGGTCCACGAGGCCGAGCCAGGGCGAGACTTCGCCGAGCGCGTTCTGGCAACCGTCGACAAGTTCACCGAGGACGTCGTTGATCGCGTCGAAGTCGGCGCGGACCGCGTCGAGCGCGCCCGGTTCGGCGATGCTCGCGGCGGTGACACCAAGATCGAGGTTGATGTGTGCGTTCATGCCCAGCAGCAAGTGCTGGAGGATGATCGGGCGCCACTGTCGCGACGCGTCGAACGCGAGTCGCCACGATGCCGGCATCGGGCGCGACGCTCGCCACGCATCGTGCGCGTCCAGATAGCGGCCGGCGAACGCGCAGACGAATCGCTCCATGCCGTCTGCGCTGGTGAAGGTGCCCTGTTCGGCTCGGCGCCGCACGGTCTGGGTCACGGCCAGGTACATCGCCGGGAAGTACCCCGCCCGTTCGCCGTCCCGGGAGCACCGTTGGACGATCTGGTCCAGGGACTCGATCGTCGGGTCGTAGCGCGGATCCCGCATGCGGCGCCCAGTCTTGCGGATCCCATGGACGCGATCGAGATTCCGAATAGAGTTCGCCCGTCTCGAACGGCAGGGGGGAACCGCCGTGGTCACGCTCGAATCGGATATCTCCGAACTCGACGATGAGGTCCCGGCCTCGTCGCTCCGATCGAACGGCAGCGAACCGCCGCCGCCGAACAGCACAGCGGCGCGGGGCCGGCCGATCTTCGAAGGCTTCCTCGCGATCGTGGCCGCCGTCGCGCTGGTCGCGGGGTTCTACGCGTTCGGTCGCGCGATCGACAATGACGCTGCAACCGACGCCGTGGCCGCAATCGATGGTGGATCGGGCGGCGACGCGGTCGTGACCGCCGAGCCCGCGCCACCGGCCGACAACCCGGTCGCGGCGGCGCCTGATGCCGCGCACGGGCACGACGACGCGCCCGCGGTCGACGACCGTGGCTTCGCGCTCCTCGAGAACGGCGAGCAGCACCACGAAGACTTCACGCAGGCGCTCGATCCGGCGACGCGTCAAGAACTCGCTCGCCAGTTGCAGCTCGCGCGCGAAGTCGCGATGAAGTACCCGACCGTCGCCGACGCGGAAACGGCGGGCATGCGGCGCGCGGGACCGTTCTCGCCGGGACTCGGCGCGCACTACCTGAACTTCGGCGCTGCGGCGCAGTCGTTCACTGGCGGGGCGGTGGCCGCCGGCGACGAGTTCATCCAGAGTCCGATCGCGTGGATCTACGACGGCACCAACCCGGACTCGCGGATTGCGGGCCTGTTCTACTCCGCCAGCGGTGACACGCCGCCCGAGGGATTCGCGGGTCCGAACGACATCTGGCACAAGCACTCGAACATCTGCATCGTGAACACGCCGACCGGCATCGACACGCCGCTCGGGGCCGACCACGACATCGATCCCGCCGATTGCCGAGCGGTCGGCGGCAACCTCATCCCGCAGACCGGATACTTGCTGCACGTGTGGGTGGTGCCCGGCTACGAGAGCCCGGAGGGCGTGTTCTCGCACCTGAGTTCGGCGGTGACGTGCCCCGACGGTTCGTACTACACGATCGACCGGACCCAGGTCGGT
>JBEVDP010000117.1:0-4704 GCA_040513235.1 Acidimicrobiia bacterium
CGGAAGTTCGCGGGCGTACGCGGCGGCGCGGGCATACCTCGCGCCAGCGCGGAGTAGAGGTGGTGATGGGCGCAGACGAGCCCAGGCGTCGTTCCGCTCATTGTGATGGGTCGACTCCGCGCTCCGCTCCCATCCGGTCGCTCCGCTGTCGTCTCACTCGGCCGATCCGACCCGCATCGGCAGCGCCGCGCGCCACTCGCCGTCGAGGTCGTGGAGTGCAGCCGCGACCGCGCCCGCGGTCGGCACCAAACCGATCTCGCCAACGCCCTTGATTCCGTACGGCGCGTTGGGTTGCGGCGACTCGACGAGGATCACCTCCATCGGCGGCACGTCCTTGGGCCGGATGATCGCGAGGCTGCGCAACGTCATATTCGTCGGCCGCCCGTCAGCGTCCGCGGGAAAGTCCTCTGTGAGCGCGTACCCGAGGCCCATGTGCAGCGACCCTTCGATCTGGCCCTCACACAACGTCGGGTTCACGGCCTTGCCGACGTCGTGCGCGGCGACCACCTTCTCGATCGCGCCGGTGTCGCGATCCAAGATCACCACCTGTGCCGCGTAGCCGAACGTCGAGTGGATGATGGGCGACTCGAGTCCTTCGCTCAACGCGTTGGTCCAGTCGACGCGGTACTCGCCCTCGAAGTCGATGTCGGGCGGGCATCCGGCGGCCTTCGCGGCGCGACACGCTTCGGCCACGGCACCCGCGCCCATCAAGGTTCCGCGCGATCCAGTGGTCTGGCCCGCGCCCAGCTCGCGCGTCGTGTCCACCACGACGCGCACGCGTTCGGCGGGCACACCGAGCTCTTCGACTGCGACCTGCTGCGCGACCGTGTGTACGCCCTGGCCCATCTCGGTCCAGCAGTGCCGCACCTCGACGGTGCCGTCGGCGTCGAAGCGCACGACCGCCTTGGCGATCTCCTTGAAGCCGTTGCCGAGTCCGGAGTTCTTGAGACCGAGGCCGACGCCGGCCGCCTTGCCCGCGGCCCGCGCCGCGTCGTACGCGGGCCTCACCGCGTCGAGGCACGCGCGCGCGCCGAGGCTGCCGTCGTCCATCACCTGCCCCGGGCCCCACACGAGACCCGGACCGATCACGTTGCGCGACCTGATCTCCCATCCGCTGATGCCGACCGCGTCGGCGAGCCGGTCGAGTACGCCTTCCATCGCGAACTGCGCCTGGTTCGCGCCGAATCCGCGAAACGCGCCGCCGATCGGGTTGTTCGTGCGCGCCGCGATGGCTTCCACGTCGATCGCGGGCACGTGGTACGGCCCGCTCGCGTGCCCGGCTGCGCGCTCGAGCACCTTCATGCCGACCGATGCGTACGCGCCCGAGTCGCCGACCATGCGGCAATGCAGTGCGGTCAACGTGCCCTCGGCGTCGCACCCGGCGCGGTACTCCATCCGGATCGGATGGCGCTTGGGGTGGAGCATCAAGCTCTCCTCACGCGACAGCGTGCACTTCACCGGCTTCTGCAAGAGCCACGCCGCGAGCGCGGTCTGCGCCTGGTTGCTCATGTCTTCCTTGCCGCCGAACGCGCCGCCGTTCGACACCAACTCCACGACGATCTGGTCGCGTTCGATGCCGAGCACCGACGCGATCTGGTTGCGGTCGTCCCACACACCCTGGCCGCCCGACCAGACGTGCAGCGTGCCGTCCGGCTGCGGCGCCGCCAGCGTCGACTCCGGTTCGAGGAACGCGTGCTCGATCCGCTGCGTCTGGAACGTTTCGTGCACAACGTGGGCCGACGCGGCCAGCGCCGCCTCGGCGTCGCCGCGCCGGTACGTGGAGCGCGACAAGACGTTGCCGTCGAGACTCCATACCGCGTCCTCGGGGTCGTCGATCGCGGCGACCGGATCCGTGATGGGCCGGAGCACGTCGTATTCCACGTGCACCATCGCGGCCGCGCGCCGCGCCGTCTCCCGGTCGACCGCGACGACGAGCGCGAGCACGTCACCTAGGTACGACGTGGTCCCGCCCTCGGGGATGAAGACCGGCCAGTCGGTGTGGATGATGCCGACGCGCAGCTCGCCGGGGACGTCGGCCGCGGTGAACACCGCTTCAACGCCAGGTTCCGCCGCGGCGGCCGAGGCGTCGATCCGCAGCACCCGCGCCCGCGCGTGGTCGGCGAGCCGCAGCGCACCGTGCAGCATCCCGGGCAACCGGATGTCGTCGACATAGTCGCGGTCGCCGAGCGCGAGCTCGCGCGCGTCGTACTTCATGCCCCGGCTGCCGACGCCGCCGGGCAACTCGGCCGGCGGATCCTCACCGCGCGCGACGAGTTCCATCGCGTCGAGGATCTTCACGTAGCCCGTGCACCGGCAGAGGTGCGCGCCGAGATGGCGCGCCGCGTCGGACCGTTCCAGGTCGGCACCCTTCTTGTCGACAAGCGCCTTCGTCCGCATCACGATGCCTGGCGTGCAGAAACCGCACTGCAGCGCGCCCGTCGCGGCGAAGCAGCGCGCGTACCGGTCGCGTTCTTCCTCCGCCACACCTTCGAGCGTCGTCACCGACTTGCCTTCGACGCGCCTGAGCGCGAGCTGGCACGCGACAACGGCCTTGCCGTCGAGCAGGATCGTGCAGCAACCGCACTGGCCGCTCGGCGAGCAGCCGTCTTTCGGCGATGTCACATCGAGTTCCTCGCGCAGCGCCGCGAGCAGATGCGGGTGGTCGGCCCGCACGCTGACCGGCGCGCCGTTCAGAGTGAACGTGATGACCTCGGTCTCGGTACTGACCATCTCAAAGCTCCTCAATTTCCGCTCTGAGGGGCCGCTCGGGCCCCTTCGCCGGCCGTGGGCCTCCGGCTTCGGCCGACTCGGCAGGGGGGATCGCTCCCCGCCGTTCGGTGATGAGGCCGTACATCTCCGGCCGGCGATACCGCTCGAAGTCGAACAGCGTTTCTTTGTACCCCGCGCAGGCGTCGAGGTCGCAGTCGGCCACGATCACCTCGTCGCCGGTCGTCACGCACTGGGCCACGATCTGGCCTGACGGCGCGATGATCGCCGACTCCGCGAGCGAGTCGACGCCTTCTTCCACGCCGCCCTTGGCGACGCCGACGACCCACGTCCCGTTCTGGTACGCGCCCGACTGCATCACGAGATGGTTGTGGAACCCGGCGAGCGCGTCCTGCGACGGATCGGGCGCGTAGTGGATGGGCGTGTTGTAACCGATCAACACCAGCTCGACGCCCTGCAGCCCGAGTACGCGGTACGTCTCCGGCCAGCGCCGGTCGTTGCAGATCGCCATCCCGACGACACCACCGAATGCGCGCCACACGTCGAACCCGTCGGGACCGGGGTCGAAGTAGCGCCGTTCGAGGTGCTGGAACGGCCGCCACGGCTCGTGTTCCTCGTGCCCGGGCAGGTGCACCTTGCGGTATTTGGCGACGAAGCGTCCGTCGCGTTCGACGAGGATCTGCGTGTTGTAGTGCTTGTCGTCGGCGAGTTCCGCATACCCGAGGCAAAAGCCGACGCCGAGGCGCTGCGCTTCGTCGAAGAGCGGCTTCGTCGCGGCCGACGGCATCTCGCGCTCGAAGAACGCGTCGATGTCGGCCTGGTCGTCGAAGTACCAGCGGGGGAAGAAGGTCGTGAGCGCGAGCTCGGGAAAGACGACCAACTCCGCGCCCTGCGCGTGCGCACCGCGCAGCAACGTCAACAGCCGATCGACGACCGACTCGCGCGACTCGTCGCGCGCAATCGGCCCGAGTTGCGCCGCGGCGACTCGCACCACGCGTCCGCTCTCGGCGCTGACGGCCGGCCGGCTCACGGTAGGTCTTCCGCGTCGGCGAGTTCGCACATCACGTCGAACAGCACGTGCGCGCCGGTTGTGAGGTCGGCGGGATCGGTGTGCTCGGCTGGGTTGTGGCTCATGCCACCGGCCGACGGAACGAAGATCATCCCGGCGGGGCAGACCCGCGCGAGCATCTGTGCGTCGTGGCCCGCGCCCGATGGCATGCGTCGCACCGTGTGCCCCTGCCGCTTGGCAGTGTGCTCGACGAGATCGACGATGCGGGCGTCGAACTCGACCGGTTCGAAGCGAGCCAGCGACTTCGTCGTGATCGTCACACCCTCGGCCAGCGCGAGCGCGTCGAGTTCCGTCGCGAACTGCCGTTCGGCCGCGCGCAGGATCGACTCGTCGGTGTTTCGCAGGTCGACGGTCAACGTCGCACGCGCCGCCACCACGTTCACGAGGTTCGGGAACAGCGTCAACGCACCGACCGTACCGACTTGGTCGCCACCGACGGCGCAGGCCAGCTCTCGCACGATTGTGGCGACGCGGCCCGCCGCGTAGCCCGCGTCGCGTCGCAAACGCATCGGTGTCGTCCCGGCGTGGTTCGACTGCCCGGTGATCGTGACCTCCTGCCAGGAGATGCCCTGCACCCGCTCAACCGCGCCGATCGTGAAGCCTTCCGCTTCGAGCACCGGCCCTTGCTCGATGTGCAGCTCGACGAACGCGTGCGGTACGAGGCCGGGGCATGGGTGCGGGCCGGCGTACCCGATGCGTTCGAGTTCGTCGCCCAACCGAGCGCCATCGCTCGCGACCGCGTCGAGGGCTTCCTCCAACGCCAGCCCGCCGACATACGTGAGGCTGCCGAGCATGTCGGGCGGAAAGCGCGAACCCTCTTCGTCAGTGAAGAACCCGACCGCAAGCGGGCGCAACGTCGTGCGCCCCGACTGTTCCAGCGCCTCGAGCACTTCGAGGCCCGCGAGCAC
>JBEVDP010000118.1:0-3415 GCA_040513235.1 Acidimicrobiia bacterium
GGTCACTCGTCGACGCGGGGATCCTCGAGCGTGAGGACGGCCAGCTCGAACTCGGCTTGCGGCTGTTCGAACTCGGGCAGCTCGTGCCCCGCCAGCGCACGCTGCGAGATGCTGCGCTGCCGTTCATGGAAGACCTGTTCGAGGCGACGCACGAAACGGTTCATCTTGCGGTGCTCGACGGGATCGAGATCCTCTACGTGGAAAAGATCATGGGTCACCGGCGGGTGCGATCGCCCTCGCGCGTCGCCGGGAGAATGCCGCTGTACTGCACTGCCGTGGGCAAAGCGATCCTCGCATTCTCGCCACCCGAGCTGCTCGACCGAGTGATCGAAGCCGGGTTGCGGCCGCGGACGCCGTACACGATTGTCTCTGCGAACCTGCTGCGAGAAAGTGTCGCCGAGGTCGCTCGAACGCGTGTCGCCTTCGACCGCGAGGAGTCGCTGCTCGGACTCGGGTGCGCGGCGGCACCCGTGTTCGGCCCGCATCACGAACTTGTCGGCGCACTGTCGGTAAGCGGGTCGACGAGTCGAATCGAGCCCGATCGAATGGCGACGGCGGTGAAGACCGCCTCCCTTTCGCTCTCACGCGTCCTCGGTGCCGGATAGGCGATTCGCCGACACTTCGCCGAAGCCCGGACCCTGCGGTCGGTGGTGGCGCGCTTTGCGGCCTCGGCATCCTCGGCGTGGGTGTACTTCTGGCAGCAGGCCGACTCCTTGTGGGAGTACGTGCTCGTGCTGTTCCAGGGCCTGTTCTGGCCCGCGTGGATGGTCTACGAGGGATTCGACGCGCTCAACGCCTGAACAGCCGACGATCACGGCGTGGGCTCGGCCCGTCTCACGACCCCTCGGCTGGTCCGGGTTTAGGATGCGCGTGTGCCGTCGATCGCGGGGAGCCATCACATTGCACTGACCGTTCGCGATGCCGACCGAAGTGCGGAGTGGTACGCCAGCTTGCTGGGCATGCAGATCGTCTTGGCCGGCGACGACGATGCGGTCAAGTTTCGCGTGCTCGCATGTCCGACGACGGGCTGGATCGTTGGTGTACGCGAATATCAAGGCCGCGATCACGACCGGTTCGATGAGTTCCGGACCGGTCTTGATCATTTCGCCTTCAGCGTCGCCAGTCGATCCGAACTCGAAGCATGGGAGCGCGAATTGCAGGCGCGCGACATCGAGTTTTCGCCGATCGCGGAGACGCCTATAGGTACGGTGATCGTGTTCCGCGATCCCGACAACATCCAGCTCGAGTTCTGGTTGCCGGCGGAGTGAGGCTCGGGCCATTCGGTGGCCGGCCAGCCGCTGCCGTCGGGGACGCTGACGTTCCTCTTCACCGACCTCGAGCGCTCGACGCACTTACTGCACGCGCTCGGGGATGACTACGACAACCTGCTCGAGGTACATCGCAGGATCATCCGCGACGCGATCGCGGCGCACGACGGGATCGAGTTCGGCACCGGTGGCGACGCAGTCTTCGTCGTGTTCGATTCGCCCGCGAATGCAATTGCGAGCGCGCGGCGGGCACAGCAGGAACTCACTGCGCATCGCTGGCCCGACGGCGCGGCCTTCCGCGTGCGTATGGGTGTCCACACGGGCGAGGCACGCATTGTCGACGGCGACTACGTCGGCGTGCCGCTGCACGTCGTAGCTCGGTTGTGCGCGGCAGGTCATGGTGGCCAGGTGCTCGTGTCCGAGACGACGAAGTCGCTGGTTCCGACGGCGGACGTCGCGTCCCTCGGCACGCACCGCCTGCGAGACGTCCCCGACGTCATGCAGATCTACGAGCTGCGGGGGGATGGTCTGGCGACGAGTTTCCCGGCGTTACGCACGCTGAGTTCGCAGCCCAATAACCTTCCGGCCTTCACCGACCGAATGATCGGCCGTGAGCTCGACGTCGTCGAAGTCGCCGAGGCGCTCGGTGAACGTCGTCTCGTGACGCTCACGGGACCCGGGGGGTGCGGGAAGACACGCTTGGCGCTGGAGGCGGCCGCGTCGTTGCTCGGTCAGTTCTCCGACGGCGTGTGGTTCGTGCCGCTCGGTGCCGCGACCGCCAGTGATCAGGTCGAGGGGCTCACTGCAGAGGTGCTGCGCGTGGGTGAGCGCGGCGAACCGCTGGGGGCGACGTTGCGCGATCACCTCTCGACGCGAGAGCTGCTTCTCGTTCTCGACAACTGCGAGCATCTCATCGAGCCCGTGGGTGCGTTCGTCGGCCGTGTCCTCGAGGAGTGCCAAGGCGTGCGTGCGCTGACAACCAGTCGCGAGGTACTCGGCGTTCGCGGCGAACAGGTCATCGCGGTGCAACCGCTCGGCGCCCGTGAGGCGGTCGATCTCTTCGTCGAACGCGCAGCGGCCGGCGTTCCTGGTTTCGAGTCGGCGGCCGAAGACCTTGCCGTGGTCGACGAGGTCTGCCGCGCGCTCGACGGTCTCCCCCTCGCAGTCGAGTTGGCAGCAGCTCGGCTGCGCACCTTGTCGATCCGCACGATCGCCGACCGTCTCGACGACCGATTCCGTCTCCTCGGTGGCGTGCGCACGACGGGTGACCGGCAGCGGACCCTCGAAGCCGTTGTCGAGTGGAGTTACGCGCTTCTCGACAACACGGAACGGGCGGTATTCCGGCGGCTCGCACTCTTTGCCGACAGTTTCGACCTCGCCGGCGCCGAGGCTGTCGGCGGCTGGGATGCGGTCGAGCGCTTCGACGTGCTCGGTGCCGTGACGCGGCTTGTCGACACGTCGATGTTGGTGCCGCTGCGAGCGGGGGACGACTACCGGTACCGCATGCTCGAGACGCTGCGACAGTACGGCCGCACGCAGCTTCAACACGCGGGCGAGACGGACGCCTGTGTCGCGCAGATCAAGTCATGGGCTCGCACTTGGACCGATCAACTCGAACGCGACATGCGTACACCGCGCCAGGACGCGAGCTTGAGCCGGGCAGCACGCGAACGGGAAAACCTGCGCGCGGTATACGAGATGGCTCGGCAAGACGAGCCGGAGCTTGCACTCCGCATCGTGACCTTCGCACCGATCATGCTGATGCGCGATCGACTGACCGCGATCGACGAGTTGCTGTCACGCAGCAAGGCTGTTCCGGTTCGGCTCCACGCGCACGCGCTCACCTCCTGCGCTCAATTCAGCTTCGGGACGGGTCGATGGCAAGACGCCATCGTCGCGGCCCGGCGCGCGGGCGAACTCTTCGACAGCATCGGCGATCGCCGACTTGCCGCCTGGGCGCGGTACTTCGAGATCTTCGGCGCCTGGGGCCACATCGATGACGACGAGGTGCGCGCCCTGCTGCGCCCCATCCTGGCGGACTTCGGCGCGCTCGATGAGCAGCTCGGCCTTGCGTACATGCTGTGGATCACGTCGCAACTCGAACCGGACGCCGGCGCGGCGGATGACATCGCGGCAGAAGGTGAGAC
>JBEVDP010000119.1:0-12068 GCA_040513235.1 Acidimicrobiia bacterium
CGACCAGGCAAGTCGATTGCGATCGCGGGTGCGTCGAGGTGCGGGACGAGCCGATCCCAGAAGCCGGCGGACGTGCCGCCCCCGTGAATGAGGACGATCGTCGGATCCCCCGCCATGCCGACAGAATAGATTCGCCCGCGTGACGGAACGCTCTTGGGTCAGCGGCGAACAACACACGATCACATCGCTCCTCGATCGGCGATTGCACGACGACCCCGACGGGCCTTATCTCGACGTGTGCGGCAGTGAGTTGACCGCGGCGGCGGTGAACACGGCGGCGAACCGGCTGGCGAACGCGTTGCGCGACCTCGGCATCCGTCAGGGCGACCGCGTCGCGATGCTCATCGAGAACTCGCCCGAGGCGCTCCTCGCGTGGTGGGGCGCGGTCCGGGGCGGCGCCGTCGGCGTCCCGATCAACACCGCATACAAGGGCCAGTATCTCCGGCATCAGCTCGGCGACTCGGGAGCGCGCGTCGTGTTCGTGCAGCGCACGCTGGCCGATCGCATCGACGCCGTCCTCGACGAGCTGCCCGACCTCGAGCACGTGGTCGTGGTCGACGACAGCGAGGAACCGGGCGCGGGAAATGCGATCAGTGCACGCCCCTCGACGCGGGTTCACGAGTGGGACACGCTGCTCGGCGCCGACGATGCGGAGCTGCAGGTGACGATCCGGCCGTCCGACCTCGGCACGTTCATCTACACCGGGGGAACCACGGGCCCGTCGAAGGGCTGCATGCTCAGCCACAACTACCACGAGGCCCTCGCGCGCCAGATCGGCGTCTGTTGGGAACGCACCGCCGACGACGTGGCGTGGACGCCCCTTCCGCTCTTTCACTACAACGCGCTCGTCACCGCCGTGCTCGGGGCTCTCGTGTTCGGCGGCCGATCCGCGATCTACCGGCGCTTCTCGGTGTCGAACTTCTGGCCGGAGATGAACCGCACCGGCGCAACGATCACGTCAACGCTCGGCACGATGGCGTACCTGCTCGCCAACGACTCCGACCGGCCCGAGATGCCGCGGTCAGGTGAGCCGGAAGCGAACACGAGCTTGCGCCTGCTCGGCGCGGCACCCCTCCCCCAGGAAATCGACCTCAAGTTGCGCGAGCGCTTCGGCGTCGAGACCTTCAGCGGCGCCTTCGGTCTCACCGAAGCGAGCCTCGTGGCATGGCAGCCGCCGGGCGTACGCAACAAACCCAACGCGGCCGGGGTGCTCAACACCGAGTACTTCGACGTGCGGCTGTTCGACGACGACGACAACGAGGTGCCGGCCGGCGAGAAGGGCGAGATCTCGGTGCGGCCGAAGCGTCCGCACGTGATGTATGAGGGCTATTGGGGTCGCCCGGAAGCGACTGTCGACGCGCACCGCAACCTGTGGTTCCACACCGGCGACATCGGCCGCGTCGACGACGACGGGTTCTTGTTCTTCGTCGACCGCAAAGCCGACTACCTCCGCCGGCGGGGCGAGAACATCTCGAGCTTCGAGGTGGAGAGCATCCTCATGGGCCACGACGCGCTCGCCGACGTCGCAGTGCACGCGGTGCCGAGCGACATGAGCGAAGACGACCTGAAGATCACAGCATGCGTGAAGGAAGGCGCGACCGTCAGCGAAGAGGAGCTGTTCCGCTGGTGCATCGACCAGCTCCCGTACTTCGCGCTTCCGCGATACGTCGAGTTCCGGGCCGAGTTGCCGCGCAGCCCTGTCGGACGCGTGCTCAAGCGCACGTTGCGCGATGAAGGCGTGACCGCGACCACCTGGGACGCCGAAGCATCCGGCATTACTTACGAGAAGCGCTGAGCAACGACTCGACTGTGTCGAGCAGCTCTTCGTAAGGCGTCGACTCGCCGGGGCGCGACGAGAAGGGTTCGGTGATGCGGAACGGCTGGGCCAGGTAGCGCAGCAACTTCTGGGCCGGGCTCTTCGCCTCCGCGAAGTCGAGGTCAGGATCCGACTCCTTGTAGTCGGCGAGCACGTCTCGCGCCGCCGTCGCGATCTCCCGGTGGCGTTCGCTCGGCCAGTGGCGCGTCATCGTGGTCGTCGGGTCGACCGCGGGCCAGAGATTGCGCAACGCACGAGTGACGTCGAAACCGACCTGGCCGCTGTAGCCGTCGGGCGGTTCCGCGGCGATCTCGGGGTAGGTACCGGTGAAAGGCTCCACCACGACGGTCGCGAGGATCTCGGGATCCCTCGCCAACGCGGGAAGCGCGAGCGTGACGTCGTGCGCATGACCCGGCGCGACGAGGCACTGCACGAACTTGGGACGGGGGGCCGCGAGGCACTCTTCGACCGCGCGCCCGAAGGCGGCACGCCGCGTGCCGGCGTCGCCCGCGGGCACCAACCGACACGACGCGCGCACGCCCGTTTCCGCAAACTCGTGCTCATACCCGTTCTGGCTGTACGGACCGTGCTCGAACCCGACGATCCAAAACTCGGCCGGGTGCAGCGCGTGGGCCACTGCGTAGAGCAGGACAGTCTGCCCGAGGCCGTATGCAGGCGGCCAGAACATGAGGTCGCCGCGCGATATCGGCGCGAACAGGTCGAGCGCACGAATCCCCGTCGTCACCATCTCGCCGGCGGGTTCCGGTGTCGCCGGCTCGACCGCGCGCACCGCGCGCCAATCGTTCGCGGTGCGGCCGAAGGCGTCGGCTCGCTCGGGATCGGCACCCGCGGCGAGCAACGCCGGCACGAGATGGTGGTGCTCGCGCTGGACCGCCGTGTGCAGCGGCGTCGCACCGTTGAAGGCGGCCACGTTGGGATCGGCGCCCGCCGCGAGCAGGTACTCGACGATGTCGGCGTGCCCGGCGACGGTCGCGACCCACAGCGGTGACTCCGCGCCCGCGCAGTCGCACACGTCGGCGACGGGCGCGCCGCGCTCCACGAAGAGCCTCACCATTTCGAGATCGCCGGTTTGCGCGGCCCGGATCAGGGCCGACGCCCGGCCCGCGTAGATGAGGCCCGACGCGAGCGCTTCGTCGACGCTCCAGTCCTCCGTCGCGTTCACGAGTTCGGGGTCGCGGTCGAGCATCCGGGTCAGGGTCGCGAGGTCGTGATCGCGGATCGCACAGAACACCAGCACCGAGTCGCGAAACTGCTCAGTACGCGACGGGCGGGCCGACGCGAGCGTGGCGGGGTCCATCAGCATCTCCTCCAATCGACGGCGGGCGGTGAACGCCCGCTTCTTGGCGGCAGACACGCCGATGTCGAGGAAAGCGGCGACCTCGGGATAGCTCAGTCCCCCGAGGTAATGCAGCGCAATGACCGCGCGTTCGGCCTCCGGCAGCGCGTCGACGATTGCACGCAAGTGGGCGCGGTCTGCCGCGTCGGCGACGAGCGTCGCGGGGTCGGGCTGCGCGGGGTCGACGACGTCGACGCCGTCGAGCGACGCGGCCGACACCCTCCTCACGCGCGTGCGCCGGTTGCACGCCGTCCGCACCAGGGTCGCGAACCACGCCGGGAACGCGTGCGGCTCCGCCAACGCGTCGAGGTGTCGGAACGCGCTCCCGAACGCTTCTTGCGCGGCATCCCGGGCGTGATCCCAGTCGCCTGACTGCGCCACCGCGACCGCGACGGCAAAGTCCTGGAAGCGGCCGACGAGCTCCGACCACGCGATCGGGTCACCCGCCTGGGCTGCTCGCACGATTGCCGTGAGGGCCGGATCGCTCTTCATCGTGTCCACCACTGGGAAAGAGCCACTCCGGGATCGATCGGTTACCGTCCCCAACTCGTCACGGTAGGGCTCGGGGGGTGCGCTGTCTTGCTCTGCGCCGAGTGCGGCTTCGACTGGGACTCCGATGCGAACGGCGTGCGTGCCGAGATACCGATCTCGGTGGCCCGCGCCGCGGCGCTCGCGAGCGGCGCTTCGCTCGATGGGGTACGCGCGCGACCCGAGCCTGCGGTCTGGTCGGCGCTCGAGTACGTCGTGCACCTCAGGGCGGCGCTCGGCTTCTACGCCGACCGGATCCGGCGCACGCTCGCCGAGGATCGGCCTCGGCTCACGGCGTACGGGTTCGGCGCGGCCTGCGAGCGCGACGACTACAACGGCGAGGAACCAAACACTGCGATCGCAGGCCTTCGATCGGCGGCCAACGCCGTTTCCGACCTGCTCGACGGGCTCACGCCGGCGCTTTGGGACCGCGTGGCGATCGGGAGTGAGGGCGACGAGCGCACGGTGCTCGCTCTTGCCCGACGGGCCGCGCACGAAACCCGCCACCACGCGGGCGACGTGCGCCGGTCACTGGCAACGCCACGGCTCGTGATGATCACCGGCGCGAGCCCAGGGCTCGGCAAGTCGACGCTGAGCAAGCGCCTCGCCGGCGCGTGCGGCGCTGAACTGCTCGAGGAGGCCGCCGTCCTCCAACGCGCCGAGTTCGCGCCGGTGATCGCAAGCATCCGAGCGACCAGAACCGCTTCGGCCGCCGTTCTGCTCGATGCCGCCGCGCAGTACCTCGCGACAGTCCGCACGGCCAACAGCGTCGTCGTCGATGCAGTCTTCCCGTACTTCCCGTCGCAACTCACTGCGGGGTACAACGACGATGCACTCCTCGCGCTGCGCGCCGCACTGGCCGAAGGGCTGGCCGGCTTCGATCCCGTCCAGCTGCATCTGACCGGCGATGCGCGTGCCGCGCTCACCAGGGCTGTCGCCCGCGAAGGCGCGGGCTGGCTCGATCAGGTGATCGCCGCGGCCGGCGGTCGGGAGGCCGGCTTCGACGACGTCGTCCGTTACCTCGAAGCCTCTGCCCGTCGAGCCCGGCGGCTGCAGACCGGTTCGCCCTGGCCGGTCCACGAACTCGATGCCGACGCCGGTCCCGACGCGTTACTGCACCACGCGCGCGGACGGGCCTGAACCCAGCCGTGTCGTAGGGTGCGGCGATGGCCGCCGGACTGCGCAGGCTGCTGCTCGAGCAGACCGACATGGTGTGGCAGCAGGCGCACCAGTGCGTCGACGGTCTCACCGACGAGGAGTTCTTCTGGGAGCCCGCGCCCGGCTGCTGGTCGCTGCGCCGCCGTTCGGAGCTGACCGTCGATGTCGCCCCCGCGGAGCTGGCCGTTCCCGGCGACTGGATCTGCGAGCATATCGGCGGCAACCCGCAACCGCCGCCGCTCACGACGATCGCGTGGCGCGTCACGCACACGATGCTGGCCGTGTGGAGTTACATCGACGACATCGTCCCGCGCGAGATGCGGCCCGAGCCCGAACTGCCGCACACCGCCGCGACCGCGGTCGCGAAGTGGGCGGACGTGCTCGCGCAGTACCGAGCCGCTATCGCGAGCTACGACGACGAGGAACTCGCCGCGTCGATTCCCGCCTGGGACCTCGAAGTGACGCGGTCCTTCTTGGTGAACCACGCGCACCGTGAGGTGCTCCATCATTCCGCCGAGGTCGGCTGCATGCGCGACCTGTACCGAGTCTTGCATCGAGGAGCCTGATGCCCGGATCCATCCTCGGCACCGTCGTCACCCGGGTGGAAGATCCCGACCTGCTCACCGGACGCGCCGCGTTCGTCGACGACCTGCCACTCCCGGGTGCGTTGCACCTCGTGTTCGTGCGCTCGCCGTTCGCGCACGCGCGCCTTGGTGCAATCGACGTGTCGGAGGCCGCGTCGGCGCCGGGAGTTGTCGGCGTGTTCACGGCGGCCGACCTCGAACTGAAGCCGTACGAAGGGCTCATGGTGCTCAATTCCGCGTGCGCGCGGCCGCCGCTCGCGCGCGACAAGGTGCGCTTCGTCGGCGATGCGGTCGCAGCCGTTGTCGCCGAGTCGCGCGTCGCTGCCGTTGACGCGGCCGAGCTCGTGGTCGTCGACTACGACGGGCTCCCGGCTGCGGTCGACATGGAAGCCGCGCTCGCACCGGACGCGCCGCGCCAGTTCGACGAGGTGGATTCGAATCTCGCGGCCGGAATGCGGCGCGACGTGGATGACGTCTTGGCCGGCGCCGAGGTCGTGGTGCGGGCCCGCATCGAGAACCATCGCATCGCGGTCATGCCGATGGAAGGCGCCGCGATCGCGGTCGAGCCCGGCGACTCACTCACCGTCTGGGTGTCGACGCAGATGCCGCACGGCGTCGCGGCGGGCGTGGCGACCGCGTTCGACCTCGCTCCGGAGTCGGTGCGAGTCATCGCGCCGCATGTCGGCGGCGCGTTCGGCGGCAAGCCGGGACTCGCGGCCGAGCACCTGGTGGTGATTGCATGCGCACGCCGGCTCGGGCGCACGGTGAAGTGGGTGGAGACCCGCTCCGAGAACCTCGTCGCGATGCCCCATGGCCGCGGTCAGGTGCAGTACGTCGAGCTTGGGTGTCGCCGCGACGGGAGGATCACGGGGATGCGCTGTCGCATCGTCGGCGACGCCGGTGCGTACGCGGGGTTCGGCGGCTCGTTGGCGATGGGACCGACGCGCATGATGGCCCAAGGCGTCTATCGAATACCGGCCATCGACTTCCAGGTCGCGGTCGCGCTCACGAACACGACACCGATGGGCGCGTTCCGCGGGGCGGGGCGACCCGAGGCCGCGGCGATGCTCGACCGCATCCTGGACGTCGCCGCGGCCGACCTTGGGCTCGACCCCGTCGAGATGCGACGGCGCAACTTTCTCACACGCGACGAGTTCCCGTACCGGACGGTCATGGGAACGACGTACGACAGCGGCGATTACGACCTCGCGCTCACCGAGGCACTGCGCATCGCGCGCTACGACGAACTGCGCGCCGAGCAAGCCGAGCGACGCGAGCGCGGCGATCACCATCAACTCGGCATTGGAGTGAGCACATACGTCGAGGTGACCGCAGGCGGCGGTGGGAGTGAGTTCGCGGGCGTCGACATCGATGCCGACGGGCGCGCGACCGTACGTGTGGGGACGTCGGCGCATGGTCAGGGACACCGAACCTCGTACGCGATGATCGTCGCCGACCGGCTCGGGATCCCGCTCACCGACATCGACGTCGTGCAGTCCGATACCGCGGCCGTGCCGCGGGGCGGCGGCACCGGCGGTTCGCGTTCGCTCCAGCTCGGCGGCACGGCGGTGTTGCACGCCTCCGACCTCGTGCTCGACCAGGCACGTGAACTCGCCGCGACGCTCCTCGAAGCCAACGCGGACGACATCGTCGTCGACGGCGACGGTCGCATCGGCGTCGCGGGCGTCCCGGCACGCGCACTCACATGGGCCGATCTCGGCCGCGCCCGCACCGACGCCGTCCCCCTCGCCGCCGAGTTCGACTTCGTGCAGGACGGCGCGACGTTCCCGTTTGGTGCCCATGTGGCTGTCGTCGACGTCGACATGGAAACGGGTGTCGTCACGCCGATCCGTCATGTCGCGGTCGACGACTGCGGCCGCATGTTGAATCCGCTGTTGGTGCAAGGCCAGCAGCACGGCGGGATCGGGCAGGGGATCGCCCAGGCGCTGTACGAGCAGTACGTGTACGACGACGCCGGAAATCCGCTCACCGCGACGCTCACCGACTACGCGATGCCGAGCGCGGCGGAGTTCCCGTCGTTCGAGGCAGTCAACACCGAGACGCCGACACCTCTCAACGAGCTCGGCGCGAAGGGGATCGGCGAGTCGGGGACGATCGGCTCTACGCCGTCGGTGCAGAACGCGGTCGTGGACGCGCTCGCACATCTCGGTGTCCGCCACATCGACATTCCGTGTACCCCCGAGCGCGTGTGGCGAACGATCCGGGACGCGCAGAACGGAACGTTGCCGTCACCGTGGCGCGAACCTCCCGCAGCGTTCGCGACGATTCCCGCGGCGGGACGGCGCGAGCCGCCGCCCGAGTCGGTCGACATCTAGACGGCCGCGACGAGATCGGCGAGCAGCGCGCGCGTGCGGTCGCGCGACGCGCGCCGATCGGTACCGACCGGGAACGGTGCAGCCCAGAAGTCGGTTGCGCCCGCGTCGAACAAGCTTCGGATCTGCGACTCCACATCGGATTCGTTGCCGACGATCGCGGCGTCGGCGGGGCCTTCGGCGCCACCGATGTCGAGCAGCCGGCGGTAGTTCGGCAGCACGCCGTACCCGGCAAAGCTCGCCGCGGCGGTCGCGCGCGCTTCGTCGACGTCGTCGTGCACCGCGATCGGCAGGCCCGCAACGATGCGGGGCTCCGGTCGCTCGGCACCTTCGGCTGCGGTCCGAATGCGCGGAGCGATGTGCGTCTCGATCGCGCGCGCGTTCCCCATCCACAGAATGGTGCCGTCGGCGACCTCGCCCGCGACGCGCAGCAGGCGGGGCGCGAGAGCGGCGACAAGGAGCGGGACGGGCGCGGCGAGCTGCGGACCCTTGGCGTGCACGCGGAAGTCGTCGCCTTCGAAGTCGACCTGCTCCCCCTGCAGGAGCGCGCTCAGCACGCGCACGTACTCCTCCGTGTGGCGGCCGGGATGCGCGTACGAGAGGCCGAACGCACCTTCGATCGGCGGTTGGTGCGACGGGCCGATCCCGAGCGTGAAACCGGGCCGGCCCATCCCGGCCACGACCGACGCAGTCCGGTTGGCCTGCAGGAAGGGATGGCACGTGTACGTCTGCAACACCGACGTGCCCAGCTCGATCTGGTTCGTCTGCCGCCCCGCCATCGCGATCGCGACGAGCGGGTCGCCGCCGACCGCGCTCGCGTACCAGAGGTGATGGAAGCCCTCCGCCTCGGCTTCGATGGCCTGTTCGATCATGCGGTCGACGGTGGCGCCGCCGCCAGTCAATCCGATGCGCATGCCATGAGTTTCACACGAAGTCGCGGCGTCGCCCCTCCGGCCGGTCTGCTACGCATGCACGCATGCGCGCGTGGGAAGTAGATCACCACGGTGAACCGGCGGCCGTGTTGCGGCTCGTCGAGAAGGAGGCGCCCGCTCCCGGCCCGGGCCAGATCCGCCTGCGGGTGCGCGCGACCGGGATCGGCCTCCCCGATGTGCTGATGTGCCGCGGCACCTATCCGATGACACCGAACCTGCCCTTCACCCCCGGACAGGAAGTGGTCGGCGAGGTGACCGGAGTCGGCGCGGACGTCGACCTGGCGCTCGGCATGCGCGTCATGGCGACGACGCTGTTCCCGACCGGCTTCGGCGGGTTCGCCGAGGAAACGCTCGCGTCGGGCGACGGCGCATACCCGGCGCCACCAGGTCTGTCCGACGCCGACGCGGCCGGGTTCTGGATTCCTCACTTCACCGCGTGGGTCGGCCTCGTGAACCGCGGACAGGTGCGCGCCGGCGAGTGGCTCGCGGTCCTGGGCGCGGCCGGAGGGAGCGGATCGGCCGCGGTACAGGTCGGCCGTGCGCTCGGCGCGCGCGTGATCGCGGTCGCCGGTGGCGACGAGAAGCTTCACTATTGCCGCGAGCTCGGCGCCGAGTTCGTCGTCGACCACCGCGTGGGGCCGGTAAAGGACGCGCTGCGGGACATTACGGGCGGCAACAACGTGCACGTCATCTACGACCCGGTCGGCGGCGCGGCCGCGGCGGACGCGATGCGCGCGATCGCCAGCGAAGGGCGCTTCCTCGTCATCGGCTTCGCGAGCGGTGAATGGCCCGCGCTCGACGCTCGTCGCCTGCTCGGCCGCAACTTCTCCGCGGTCGGGGTGTTTCCGAGTGCCTACGGCCGGGACGCGTTCGACGAGATCTACAACGGTCTCTGCGGTCTCGTGGCTCGGGGAGAAATCCGCAGCACCGTCGACGAGATCGTGCCCTTCGACGAACTCCCCACCGCGCTCGAACGAATCGCGTCCCGCGAAATTCTCGGCAAGCTCGTACTGGGCCCGGCTTAGCCTGGGACATGGAGTTGCAATCGTTCCCGACGGTGGAGCTCGCCGGCGGCGACGTGCGCTTACGGGAAATGGAAGCCGACGATCTCGACGCGCTGATGGCGATCGTCAGCGACGAAACGACGATCGCGCACACGACCATAGAACGCATCCCGTCGCGCGCGGACGAGGCCGAGTTCCTCGCCGGCGTCGTCGCCCACCGCGCTGAGGAGCCCCGTCTCCGGTATGAGCTGGGCGTCGTCGCGGCCGGCGAGTTCATCGGTCTCGCACGCCTCTACGTCGACCGGCCGGAGCAGCGGTGCGGCGACCTCGGCTACATGATCCGGCGTGATCACTGGGGCCAGGGAGTCGCAACGGCCGCGACCCGGCTCCTCGTCCGCTTCGGTTTCGACGAGATCGGGCTGCATCGCATCTGGGCGTGCCACGACCCCGACAACTCCGCCTCCGGACGTGTGCTCGAAAAGGCCGGACTCACACACGAGGGCCGCATCCGCGACCACCTGTTCGTCCGCGGTCGGTGGCGCGATTCGGTGACGTACTCGATCCTCGAGCACGAGCGCAGCCCATGAAATCGCCGGGGATCGACGGAAGAGTCGCACTCGTCACCGGCGCCAACCATGGGATCGGCGCCGCCCATCTCCTGACGCGAACATCTTGCAGCTGCGTTAGCGCAAACCCGCGAAGAGATCGTCCTCGGGAACGGCCGCGCCCGACTTGTCACGCGCGCGGATGAAGGATTCCTCGCCGAACATGTCGGACCACACGTCGGGCGGGATCTTGCTCCACCACGACTCGTCGAGCTGGCTCGCGTGCGCCGCGAGCGCGGCGCGCTTGCGGTCGACCTGCGGCCGGACGTCGACGGTGGTCGTGATCTGCGCTTCGAGCTCGGCCATCGCCTTGCGCCGCTCTTCGCTGATCTGCGGAACCGGGAACTCCATGCCGAGGGCTTCGAGCCGCTCACGCATCTTCTGCCAGTCGCGACTTCGTCGTGCGATGAAGTACAGCTTTGCCGGGATATCGCTGCGCGCACATGCAGCTTCCGTGATCGCGTGCGCATGCACGTGATCCGGATGGTTGTAGCCGCCACCCGAGTTCGCGTACGTGATCACCACGTCGGGCCGGTACTGCTCGAACAACGCAACGATCCGGTCGGCGCCGACATCGAGCGGGACGTTACAGAATGCGTCGGCGTGACCCTTGAAGTCCCAGTCGGCCATGCCCGAGTCGCGGTACCCGAGCATCTCGAGGTGCGTGACCCCCAGGAGCTCGCACGCCTTGTCGAGCTCGGCCCGGCGCGTGCGCGCCACGTCGGCGTCATCGTGGCCCTCGTCACCCGGCTTCACATGGCCGGGCCCGTCGCCCATCTCGCCGTTGGTGCACGTCACCACGATCGTGGTCGCGCCTTCGTCGCCGTAGCGAGCGAGGATCCCGCCCGTGCTCGATGATTCGTCGTCCGGGTGCGCGTGCACTGCCATCAGCGTGAGGGGCTTGGCCATGACGCCAGTTTGCCTCAGCCGCGCGACATGAGGCCCACGAGGTTGCCTTCGGTGTCCCCGACAAAGCCCAACCATTCGTCCTCGCCCGGCGGACCGAACGTCCCGGCATCGTCGCGGTGCACCACGTGGGCTTCGGTGTGGACGGCGATCCCCCGGGCCCGGAGCGCGTCGAGCGCGTCGCGCACGTCGTCGACTTCGAGGTAGATCACGGCGGTTCCGGCGCCTTGCTCGAGGAGAAGCCGGGTCCCGCCGAGGTCGAAGAAAGCCAAGCCCGGCGGGTCGAACCGGGCGGTGAACGACAGCCCGAGCATGTCGCGGTAGAAGGCGACGGCTCGATCCAGGTCTTCGACACCCTGAGCGACTTGCCGCAAACCCTTGAATTCCACCATCGTGGCAGAATACATAGCTAGGCTTGCTATGTAAATGGCCGAAGAATCGATCGACGAACTGGCGACCGGACTCAACTCGGTGGCGATTCACCTGGTCCGGCGCGCCCGGCGCGCCGACCTCGCACTCGGTGTCACGCCCGCGCGGCTGTCGGCGCTATCGGTGCTGGTGTTCGGCGGTCCGCGCACGATGCAGGAGCTCGCCGATGCCGAGCAGGTCGCGGGCCCGACCATGAGCAAGCTCGTCGCCGCGCTCGTGGCCGACAGGTTGGTCCGCCGGGTTCCCGACGCGTCCGACCGACGAGCCGTCCGGCTGAGCGCGACCGCGGCAGGAAAACGGCTCATGGAGCGCGGCCGGCGAGCGCGGGTCGAACTCCTCGCGGCCGAGCTGCGCGCGCTCCCCGCCGCCGACCGCCGCACGGTGGCCGCCGCGGTCCGGATTCTCCGCTCGCTCGA
>JBEVDP010000120.1:0-7599 GCA_040513235.1 Acidimicrobiia bacterium
GGCGCGATGGAAACGCCGCTGCTGCCGGGCGACATCGCGCGCATCTTCCCGATCTGCACGCCGGGCGCTTCCGACACGGCGCGCTTCGACGAAGCGCTCGAACTGCTGAACATGGCGGGCCGCCCGCTGCACCACGCGATCCTCATGATGATCCCCGAAGCGTGGGAGAACCACGAGTCGATGGACGCGGGCCGCAAGGCGTTCTACCGCTACCACTCGTCTCTGATGGAGCCATGGGACGGCCCCGCGTCGATCGCGTTTACCGACGGCACCGTGATCGGCGCGGTGCTCGACCGTAACGGGTTGCGACCCTCCCGCTACTGGGTCACCGACGACGACATGGTGATCATGGCGTCGGAGGTCGGCGTGCTCGACGTCGCACCAGACAAGATCGTGAAGAAGGGCCGCCTCGAACCGGGGAAGATCTTCCTCGTCGACACGACGCAGGGTCGCATCATCCCCGACGACGAGATCAAGGCCGACCTCGCCGCGCAGTTGCCATACCAGGATTGGCTCGACCGGGGGCTCGTGCACCTCGAAGACGTCCCGCCGCAGTTCCCCCTCGTGCCGCAACACTCCTCGGCGGTGCAGCAACAGCGCATGTACGGCTACACGCAGGAGGACTTGCGGCTGATCATCGCGCCGATGGCCCGCAACGCCGTCGAGTCGCTCGGTTCGATGGGCACCGACACGCCGGTTCCGGTGATCTCCGACCGGCCCCGCATGTTGTACGAGTACTTCAAGCAGCTGTTCGCGCAGGTCACCAATCCGCCGCTCGACGCGAACTTCGAGGCGCTCGTCACGTCGCTGAACTCGACGATGGGTCCGGAGTGCAATGTGCTCGCGCCGACCGAGAAGTCGTGCCATCAGATCGTGTGTGGCTCGCCGATCCTCACCAACGAGGAGCTCGCGAAGCTGCGCTATATCGACCAGGACGAGACCGCGATCCAGGGCTTCCACCCGGTCGTCGTGTACTGCCACTACGCGGTCGCCGACGGGGGCGAAGGTCTGCGCATGGCGATCGACAACGTGCGCGCGCAAGTGAGCGACGCGATTGCGGCCGGCGCCAACATCATCATCCTCTCCGACCGCTACGCCGACGCGGAGAGCGCGCCGATCCCTGCGTTGCTCGTCACGAGCGCCGTGCACCACCACCTCGTACGCGAGAAGACCCGGACCCGTGTCGGCCTCGTCATCGAGACCGGTGAGGCGCGGGAGGTGCACCACTTCTGCCTGCTGCTCGGGTTCGGCGCCGGTGCCATCAACCCGTACCTCGCGTTCGACACGATCCGCGACCTGTGCCGCGAGGGGGTGCTGTCGGGACTCACCGAGCGCAAAGCCGTCAAGAACTACGTGAAGGCCGCGGGCAAGGGCATCCTCAAGGTGATGTCGAAGATGGGCATCTCGACGGTCGCGTCGTACACCGGTGCACAGATCTTCGAAGCGGTCGGGCTCCAGAAGAAGCTCGTCGACGAGTACTTCACCGGTTGCGCGTCGCGCATCGAGGGCATCGACCTCGACGTGATCGCCTCGGAGGTGGCCGCGCGCCACAACCTCGCGTACCCCGATCGGCCCGAAGAGCTCGCGCACCGCGAGCTGCAGGTCGGCGGCGAGTACCAGTGGCGGCGCGAGGGGGAGTACCACCTCTTCAACCCCGACACCGTCTACAAGCTGCAGCATTCGACGCGCACCGGGCGCTACGACGTCTTCAAGGAATACACACGCCTTGTCGACAACCAGGCCGCGCGCCTGGCCACCTTGCGCGGGCTCTTCGAGTTGAAGGCGGGCGAACGGCCGCCCGTCCCGATCGACGAAGTGCAGCCCATCGCGGAGATCGTGAAGCGCTTCTCTACCGGCGCAATGAGCTACGGGTCGATCTCGAAGGAAGCGCACGAGACGCTCGCCATCGCGATGAACCGCATCGGCGCGCGTTCGAACACGGGCGAAGGCGGTGAGGACCCCGACCGATTCGTGCCGATGCCGAACGGCGACTCGAAGCGGTCGGCGATCAAGCAGGTCGCATCCGGCCGCTTCGGCGTGACGAGTGAGTACCTCGTGAACGCCGACGACCTCCAGATCAAGATGGCGCAAGGCGCGAAGCCCGGGGAGGGCGGCGAACTGCCGGGCTACAAGGTGTACCCGTGGATCGCCAAGACCCGGCACTCCACGCCGGGCGTCGGCCTCATCTCGCCGCCGCCGCACCACGACATCTATTCGATCGAAGACCTCAAGCAGCTCATCCACGACCTGAAGAACTCGAACCCCCAAGCGCGCGTGCACGTGAAGCTGGTCGCCGAGATCGGCGTCGGAACGGTTGCCGCCGGCGTGTCGAAGGCCCACGCCGACGTGGTGCTGATCTCGGGTCACGACGGCGGTACCGGCGCGGCGCGACTCACGTCTATCAAACACGCGGGCGCGCCATGGGAGCTCGGACTCGCGGAGACGCAACAGACGTTGCTGTTGAACGGGTTACGCGACCGCATCGTCGTTCAGTGCGACGGCCAGCTGAAGACGGGTCGCGACGTGATGATCGCGGCGCTGCGCGGCGCCGAGGAGTTCGGTTTCTCGACCGCGCCGCTCGTCGGGTGGGGGTGCATCATGATGCGCGTCTGCCACCTCGACACGTGTCCGGTCGGTGTGGCCACACAGAACCCGGAGCTGCGCAAGAAGTTCTCCGGCCAGCCCGAGTTCGTCGTGAACTTCTTCGAGTTCATCGCCGAGGACGTTCGCGAGTACCTCGCGGTACTGGGCTTCCGTTCGCTCGAGGAAGCCATCGGCCACGTCGAGATGCTCGACACCCGCAAGGCGATCGACCACTGGAAAGCGCAAGGTCTCGACCTTTCCCCAATCCTCGCGATGCCAGTGAACAAGTACGACTCGACATTCCTTTGCTCGCGTGAGCAGGACCATGGCCTCGAGCTCGCGCTCGATCAGCAACTGATTGCCGACGCCAAGGATGCGCTCGACGCGGGCACGCCGGTCCGGCTGCGCTACGAGATCAAGAACATCAACCGCACCGTCGGCACGATGCTCGGGTACGAGTTGACGCGCCGGTGGGGCGGCGAAGGGCTCCCGGATGGAACCATAGACATCACGTTCGACGGCTCTGCGGGCCAGAGCTTCGGTGCATTCGTGCCGCGCGGCATCACGCTGCACCTCGAAGGCGACGCGAACGACTACTTCGGCAAGGGCTTGTCGGGCGGCACGCTCGTGCTGCGGCCGCCCCGCACGGCGAGGTTCGTCGCGGAGGAGAACATCATCGCCGGCAACGTCATCCTCTACGGCGCGACCGGCGGCAACGTGTTCCTGCGCGGTGTGGTGGGCGAGCGGTTCTGCGTGCGCAACTCCGGCGCGACGGCCGTCGTCGAGGGTGTCGGCGACCACGCGTGCGAGTACATGACCGGTGGGCGGGCGGTAATCCTCGGGCCGACGGGCCGCAACTTCGCGGCCGGCATGTCGGGAGGTCTCGCGTTCGTGTGGGACCCCGACCGCACGCTCTACCTGCGCATGAACCACGAGATGTGCGACATCGACGCGCTCGACGACGATGACATCGACTGGCTGCGCGGCATCATCACGATGCACATGGAGGAGACGGGCTCGCCCGTCGCCGAGGGCATCCTCTCCGAGTGGTGGCACAACGTCGGTTCGTTCACGAAGATCTTCCCGAAGGACTACAAGCGGGTGTTGGAAGCACAACGCGACGCGATCGAACGCGGCGTCGACGTAGATGAGGCAGTGATGGCGGCCGCTCGTGGCTAGCGCCACTCGCTGTTGCTTGCTGGTCGCACTCGCTGCGGGCCGGGAGACCCGGCCCGCGGGCGCTCGTCGCTCCTGCGAGCTCGCTCCGCTCGCCGCCATTACTGAGGTTGCGCACTGATGGGGGAGACCACGGGGTTCATGAAGTACGACCGGGAGCTGCCGAAGCGGCGGCCGATCCCCGTGCGGGTGCTCGACTGGCAGGAGGTCTACGAAGACTTCCCGCCCGAGAAGGTGCGTCAGCAAGGCGCTCGCTGCATGGACTGCGGCATACCGTTCTGTCACACGGGCTGCCCGCTCGGGAATCTGATCCCCGAGTGGAACGACCTCGTATACCGCGACCAGTGGATGAACGCGAGTGAGCGGCTGCACGCGACCAACAACTTTCCGGAGTTCACCGGCCGCTTGTGTCCGGCTCCGTGCGAAGCCGCGTGCGTGCTTGGTATCAACGAACCGCCGGTGACGATCAAGCAGATCGAGGTCGAGATCGTCGACCGCGCGTGGGAAGAAGGCTGGCTCGCGCCCGTCACGCCCGAGGCCAGGACCGGCAAACGTGTCGCCGTGGTCGGCAGTGGTCCGGCCGGGCTCGCGGCCGCGCAGCAGTTGACACGCGCGGGTCACGACGTCGTCGTGTACGAACGGGCGAATCGCATCGGCGGGTTGCTGCGCTACGGCATTCCCGAGTTCAAGATGGAGAAGCGACACCTTGACCGCCGGCTTGCGCAGATGGAAGCCGAGGGCACCGAGTTCCGCGTGAACGCGAACGTCGGCGAGAACGTCGCCGTCGACGAACTGCGCGAGTACGACGCGGTCGTGCTGGCCGGTGGCGCCACCGCATGGCGCGACCTCCCGGTGCCCGGCCGCGAGTTCGAAGGTGTGTACCAGGCGATGGAGTACCTGCCCTGGTCGAACAAGGTGCAGGAAGGAGACTTGCCCGCGTCACCGATCTCGGCGCAGGGCAAGCGGGTTGTGATCATCGGCGGTGGCGACACCGGCGCCGACTGCCTCGGTACCGCGATCCGTCAGGGTGCAACGTCGGTGCACCAGTTCGAGATCCTGCCTCGGCCTCCCGACGAGCGGCCCGACGCGCAGCCGTGGCCGACGTACCCAATGATCTACCGCGTGGCGTCCGCGCACGAAGAGGGCGTCGAGCGCGTGTACGCGGTGAACACTGAATGCTTTCTTGGCGACGACAACGGCAGGCTGCGCGCGCTGAAAGCGCACCAGGTCGAGCAGCAGTTCGTCGACGGCCGCATGACGTTCGAAAAGGTGGAAGGCAGCGACTTCGAGTTGCCGTGCGAGGTCGTGCTCCTCGCCATGGGCTTCGTCGGGCCGCAGAAACCAGGCTTGCTCGAACAACTCGGCGTGGAGCTCAACGAGCGCGGCAACGTCACCCGCGACGGCGACTACAAGACGAACCTGGACAACGTCTGGGTGTGCGGTGACATGGGTCGCGGCCAGAGCCTCATCGTGTGGGCGATCGCCGAAGGCCGCTCGTGCGCGGCCGCCGTCGACGAGGCGCTCATGGGTGAGACGTTGCTTCCCGCGCCGATCCCGCCCGACGCTGTCGCGTTGCGCTGAGCGACGGTTTGGATCTCACGCTCCGCTTGGCGGAGTGTGACGACCAAACTTGCGATCAGTCGTCGTTGCGGCCTTTGTCCTCCCGCTCCTCGCGCCTGCTGTCCCGCTCGTCGTGCTTCTCGCCTTGGCCGTGGCCGTCGTCCACGACCGTCTCTGGCGGTGCGGGCGGCGGAGGAGGCGGCGGAGGAGGCGGCGGAGGAGGCGGAGGAGGCGGCGGAGGAGGCGGAGGAGGCGGGGGCGGCTTGGGCGGCGCGGGGGAGGCCTTGGGCGCGGCTTTCGGTGTCGGGGGCGGCGCGATGACCGGGTCCTCCTCCGGCGGCTTCGTCCAGTTCTCGGTACCGACTTCGAGGTTGACGCTCGTCTTCGCGACCCGGCCGTACTCGTCGCTTGCAGTCAACGTGTACGTGTACACGCCGCGCTCGTAGCCGCAGCGGTCGTTCTTGATCTCCCCGGGGCAAGGGACGATCGAGCCGGTCTTCGCCTCCGACATGACGCCGGGACCCTTGACCATCACGGCGGTCGCTTCCTCGAGCGACCATTCGAGGCGCGGCGCCTGGTCGGATTCCACCGAGTACGCGTGTGCCTTGATCCGCGGCTCGGAGATGGCGAGTGCGCCGGCAACCATCAGCCGCATCGCGGGCACGGTGGGCGGTGAAGGCGGGCTTTTGATCGCGACGGGGACGGGTGGGGCGGCGGTCGGCGCCGGCGGAACCGTGGCGGCACGCGCGCCCGGCTGCGGGCGGGTGCGCGAGAGCGCAGCCTTCGACCTCGCCTGCGCCGTCTGGGCGGGGGGAAGCCGCGTCGGCGCGGGAACGAGCGTCTGGCCGCGCGCGAGCCGCTTGCTTTCGAGCGCTGCGTGGGGCTCGCCCTGGCTCACCTGCGCCGATGGTTGCGCGGGATCGGCAAGGGCGAGCAGGGACAGGGTGAGCGGGATCGCGGCGCCCATGGCCGCGATCCGGCCCAGCCGGCTGACCCGGCTGGAAAGACGACGTCGGTTTCGGAATTCGTACATCAGCGCACCTCGGGACTGCCCCCGCAATCCCACCCGTGGGTTCTCGATCGGCAGGGCGAGGGCCGGGGCGAGACTTCCGGGGCTGGGACAGGGATTTGGCACGAGCGGGGCGGACGCGCGGGACGAGGCATGTGGCCGAGATTCGCCACCGAGGGTGGATCATTTGTCCGCTTCGTCACTACTCTCAGCCCGGGCGCGATGCATTCCTCCGGGTGTTGCGTGGACGTGAGGCGCGGGGCCCGAGCCGCGGAGCGACCCAGCGTCGTCCGCCCGGGGGGTGGCGGGCGACGCTGGGACAGCCCACGCGCTTGCGGTCTGTTATCCCGCGAGTCGCTTCTTCTCGTCGTCGACGTCGACGACCCAGCGGCGGCGCAACGCCGCGGGCTGGTGTTCGAGGATCTCGTGGCGGAGCGCGTCGGCGGCGGCGTGCGCGACTCCGTACCACCGCTGCCGCCGCCGGCCGCTCCAACGGTGTGTCGCGCGCCCGGATGGTCGGAGCACGATCTCGGTCGCGCCGTTCGACCACGGAGCGAGCTCGATCTCAACCGCAATGGCGCGGCGTCCGATCGTCAGCGCGCCGCGCGCCCGAGCGGCCGCAAGGTCGCTCCGCCCGAACGGACCGGTCCGGTCCCGCTGCCACAACGCGTCGAGCGGTCCCACGGCAGCCATGACGTCGTCGTCGCAGGCGGCCGCGATGGCCGCGGTGAACGGGACCGGCATCGTCCGGGCCACTGCGAGCTGGCCGGTGTCGGCGAGCAGGCCGGTCTTGATGTCGTGCTGCATGGTTCTCATCCTTGACGCGCGATGTTTCGCCGGCACGGCGCCGGCGCGACGCGTGGGTGAACCTGGGATGGCCGCTCGCTGACGGCGGCGCGCAGCTTGTCGGGGTTGGGCGCATCAGGCCTCGACGCGGGCGATGTCGCTTCGCGTGGCGTCGGGCTCCACCGCACCTCGCTGCCCCGGACTCCACCCGATCTCTCGGGTCGGCGGTGGGCCTGAACCCGAAAAGTGAGCCCGGCGTACCATCGGGCCATGTACGAATGGTCCGAAGAGCTGCAGATGATCCGGGACGCAGTCCGGAGCTTCGTGGACAACGAGATCCGCCCCCACCGGGAGGAACTCGAGCACGGCGACATGCCCCCGTACGACCTGCTGCGAAAGCTGTTCTCGACCTTCGGCATGGACACGATGGCCCGTGCCGGGTACGAGAAGCGGATCGCCGCCGAGAAGGAGGTCGCGGCGGCGGC
>JBEVDP010000121.1:0-5362 GCA_040513235.1 Acidimicrobiia bacterium
CCGCTCGAGACCTTGTAGTCGACCTGCGTGTCGACGATGCCGGTGGCGGCCGTCAATTCACCGAGGGCCGGACCGAGTGCTCCGGCGAGCGAGTCACCTCCGACCCACAACTCGAGCGGCTCCTCGTGCGACAAGGGGCGGAATTCGAACTCGTCCGCGCTCGACAGCGTCAGCTGGGGGACGTTGCCGGGCTCGAGTTCCTGCGGCCGAATCGTGGTTGCGGTGGGCGGTGGTGTGTCGGGACCCGCCGCCGGTGTCTCGTTGGTGACGGCGAACGCGGCGACAGTGCCGGCGGCGCCCACGACCGCGGCCGCGAGGAAGATGCCGGCCCAGCGGTAGCGCTTGCGGCGAGCGACCAGGCGGGCCTGGCGGGTAAGTGTCGTAGCGTCGTCGTCGGGCATGGAGTTGGGCAAGAGTGGTCCGAGAAAGAGCGGTGGACCGGATGTTGCGGCGGAATCGGCCGCACACCAATCCGAACGATCGTAGTCGGCGGCCCCGCTCAGGCCGTTTCGGCGTGCGCCTGTAGTTGAGTCCTGTATAGATCGGCGTAGGACCCACCCCGCACCAGCAATTCGGCGTGGGTTCCTGATTCGACGATCCGTCCACCCTCGACCACGAGGATCCGATCGGCCGCGACGATCGTCGACAGCCGATGCGCAATGACGATCGCAGTGCGTCCGCGCAAGGCCTCGTCGAGCGCGCGCTGGATCGCGAGCTCCGACTCGGAGTCGAGGTGTGATGTCGCCTCGTCGAGGATCACGATCGCGGGATCCTTGAGGAGGACGCGGGCGATCGCGAGCCGTTGCTTCTCGCCGCCCGACATCCGATATCCGCGTTCGCCGACCACCGTGTCGAGGCCGTCGGGGAGCGACGCGACGAGGTCCCAGATACGCGCCGCGCGCAGCGCGGCTTCGAGGTCGGCGTCGGTCGCTTCGGGCCGCGCGAAGCGCAGGTTGGCCCGAATGGTGTCGTGGAACAGGTGCGGATCTTGCGCGACGAGTCCGACGGATGCGTGGAGCGAGTCCTGCGTGAGATCGCGGACATCGATCCCGTCGACACGTACCGAACCTCGCTCCGCCTCGTGGATGCGCGGGACCAGCATCGCGATCGTCGTCTTGCCTGCGCCCGACGGCCCGACGAGCGCGACGGTCTCGCCTGGCGCGACCGTGAGCGAGACGTCGTTCAGGATCCACTCGCTCGGCTCGCCCCCTGCCGGAGTGTTCGCGGCCTCGAGTGAGGGCAGCGACACCGTGTCGCCCGCTGGGTGCCGGAACGACACGTGTTCGAAGTCGACTTCGCCCCGAGCGTTGCGCAGGTCCTGTGCACCCGGGCGATCGGCGATGGCGGCAGGGAAGTCGAGCACCTCGAAGACCCGCTCGAACGACACGAGCGTCGTGAGGATCTCCACGCGTGCGTTCGTGAGTTGCGCCAGCGGTTGGTAGATCTGGCCGACGTAGAGGACGAACGCGGCGACGGTGCCCGCGGTGAGCGTGCCCGACACCGCGAGGTTCCCGCCGATGAAGTAGACGACCGCGGTGCCGACGGCTGCAACCAGCCCGAGTGCGACGAACAGGACGCGGCCGTACATCGCAGACTTGATCCCGATGTCCCGCACGCCTCGAGCGCGTGAAGCGAATTCCTCGCGGTCGACGCCGGGCCGGCCGAACAGCTTCGCGACGAGCGCACCGGCCACGTTGAACCGTTCCGCGGTCAGGTTGTTCATCTCGGCATTCAGTTGCATGCCGTCGCGGGTGATCACTTGCAAGCGCGGTCCCATGCGGCGCGCGGGCCACAAGAACGCGGGCAGGATGAGGAGCGTCAGGATCGTCAAGCGCCAGTCGAGGGCGAGCATGATCGCGAGCGTCACGACGATCCCGATGCAGTTCGACACGACGGTGCCGAGCGTGCTCGTGACCGCCTGCTGCGCGCCGATGACGTCACTGTTCAGCCTTGACTGCAGCGCGCCGGTTTGCGAGCGGGTGAAGAACGCCAACGGCATGTGCTGCACGTGGTCGAACAAGGCAACCCGCAGGTCGTAGATGAGCCCTTCCCCGATACGAGACGAAAACCAGCGTTGGACCAGCGAGAGGATCGCGTTGGCGAAGGCGAGCGCCACGGCCGCTATCGCGAGTACCGCGACCAGCTGGCGGTTCTTGTCAGGCACGGCGTTGTCGAGCAGGCTCCGGAAGAGCAGTGGCGGAATGGCGGCGGCGATCGACGCGCCGACGACGGCCACGACGAAGCCGATCAAGGGCCGCCGATACGGGCGGACATACGTGAAGACCCGGCGCAGCACTCGGCGGTCGACATGCTTGCCCCGCGTGGTGTCGTCCCGGGAGAAGCCGCGAACCGTGTGGTAGTCCATCGCCTTCGTACGGTACCGCCGGGTCTTGGGATACTGGTCCCGATGGGCGGCGAATGGCCTCTCGTGGGTCGGGATCGGGATCTGGCAGACATCTCGGCCGCGCGCGCGGCCGCGCGTGCGGGTGGCCTCTTGCTCGCGGGCCCCGCCGGAGTCGGCAAGACGCGGCTCGCGCGCGAAGCCGCGGTGGCCGCCGAGCGCGGCGGTGAGACTGTGCGGTGGGTACGGGCGACGCGTTCTGCCTCGCCGATTCCGCTCGGTGCGTTCGCGCCGCTGCTGCCGCCCGAAGAGCTTGGAGAGGGTGGAGCGCAGCTACGCCGGGCGGCCGACGCACTGCGCGCCGGCAGCGACGAACAGTTCCTGCTCGTCGTCGACGACGTGCAGTTCCTCGACGAGACGTCGGCCGCGCTGCTGTTGCAACTCGTCGTCATGGGCGCCGCGTTTCTCGTTGCGACGCTGCGTACCGGTGAGGACCCGCCGGACGCGGTGGTCGCGCTGTGGAAGGACGAACTCGTCGAACGCCAGGAAGTCCGACCGTTGTCTCCGGACGACGTCACGACGCTGCTCGGACTCGTGCTCGGCGAGGTCGAAGCGTCGACGGCGCTTGCGCTCGCGCGCGCGAGCGGAGGGAATCCGCTCTACCTTCGGGAGCTGGTCCTCGCGGCGCAGCACGCGGGCACGCTGCACGATTCCGGCGGCATGTGGAGATTGCAGGGTCGCGTTTCCACGTCGCCGCGCTTGAAGGAACTCGTTTCGGTGCGTCTCGGTGGCTTGTCGCCGGCTGCGCAGCGTGGTCTCGACCTCGTCGCCGTCGGTGAACCGATCGGGATGCTCGGCTTGGAACGGCTGACGGGTGGGGCCGGCATCGACGACCTCGAGCGCCGCGGGCTCATCGAGGTGCTGCACGACGAGCGGCGGGCGAACGTGCGGGTCGCTCACACCGTGTATGCCGAGGTCGTGCGCGAGTCGATGACGAGCCGCGGGTATCGCGATGTTTGTCAGGGGTTGGCGAACGCGGTGGAGGGCAACGGTGCTCGGCGACGCGACGACAAGCGTCGCATCGCGATGTGGCGGCTCGAAGCCGGTGTGCGCGCTGATACCGCGGAGCTGCTCGCGGCGGCGCACGACTCGCGGGTCGCCAGCGACTATGCGTCGACCGAGCGGTTCGCACGCGCGGCACACGACGCTGGTGGTGGTCCGACGGCCGGCCTGCTGCTCGGTGAAGTGCTCGACGAGCTCGGACGCCACGACGAGGCGGAGGCCGTCCTCGCGGCTGCGGCCGCCGAAACCTCCGACGACGGCGAGCGCACCTTCATCGCGGTCGCGCGCGCGGACAACCTGTTCCGCGGGATGGGGCGCGCGGACGCCGCCGACGGGGTCCTTGCCGAGGTTCGGGCGCAGGTCAGCGATTCCGGTCTCATCGGCGAGCTCGACGCGCAGCTCGCGCTGAATCGCCTGTTCGCGGGGCGCGTGCAGGAAGTGTTCGACATCACCGAACCGATGCTCACAACAGCCGACCTCCGCGCGTACTCGCAAGCCGCACTCCAGGCGGGCGTGGCCCGGTTCCTCGCCGGTCGCTACGACGACGCCGTCGAGACCGCGACCCGGGGTTTCGAAGCACGGATCGCGCTCGTCGACGAGGTGCAACTCGCCGATGCAGGCATCCACCTCGTGGCCCTTTCTTTCGCGCAGGTTGAGCGGGGCGACATCGAGCACGGCATTGCCACCGCGCGCGCAGGGTACGAAGGTGCCGCGGCAATGGGCCATCGCAACGGGCAGGCATACTTCGCGATTGCACTCGCGCGCGGTCACGTCGTGCGCGGTGAGGTGGTCAGCAGCGCCCGCTACGCACGAGAAGCGGCGTTGCTCTACGGCGAGTTCAACCATCCTGGTTCGCGCTGGGGCTTCGGCGCGCTCGCGCTCGCCCTCGCGCATGCCGGTGACGTGGCCCGGGCCGAGGAAGCGCTCGCGGATCTCGACGCGGAACCCGACACGCCGGTCGAGATGATGGATCCCGACATCGATCGAGCCCGCGCGTGGGTGGTCGCGGCACGCGGTGAGCTGCCGCGGGCACGGGCGATGTTGTTCGCCGCGGCCGATCGCGCCGCGGCGACTGGACGCCACGGCCTCGAGCTCGGGGCGTTGTTCGACGTGGCGCGCATCGGCGATCCCGCGGGTGCTCGCGACCGGCTGGCGGCGTTGCAGGAACGGGTCCAGGGCGGTCTGGCCGCCCTGCGCATCGATTTCGTCGACGCGCTGGCGCGCGGCGACGCGGTTGCACTCGATGAGGTGGCGGGCGCCTTGGCCGCATGTGGGGCCCGCCTGTGGGCAGCGGAAGCCGCCAACGAGGCGGCGATCGCGTACCGCGTCGCGGGGGCACCGCGCGCTGCCAGCGCCGCCGCTCAGCGCGCCGCGACCCTCAGTGCCCAGTGCGAAGGTGCGCGCACGCCTGCGCTGTTGCACGGCACCGACACTGCGGTACTCACGCGGCGCGAGCGGGAGATCGCGACCCTCGCCGCGCAGGGCCACAGCAGCCGCGAGATCGCCGACGCGCTCGTCGTCTCACCACGAACGGTCGAGAACCACCTCCAGCGAGCGTACGAAAAGCTCGGCGTGCGCGGCCGGGCCGAGCTCGGCGAGGCGTTGGCGCGGGCGTCTCTGTAATCTCGCCCGCATGACGCTCACCACCGATCCCGAGGTCCGCGCCGAGCTCGTGGCGACAGTGCGCCGGTTCATCGCGCGCGAGGTGATGCCCGTTGCATCCGACTTCGAACACGCAGATGCCTACCCCGAAGCCATCGTCGAACAGATGAAGGCGCTCGGGCTGTTCGGCGTCACCATCCCCGAGGAGTACGGCGGCCTCGGTCTCGACCTACTCACGTACATCGGCGTCATCGAAGAGCTTGCGTACGGCTGGATGTCGTTGTCGGGCATCGTCAACACGCACACGATCGCCGCGCACCTGATCGTCAATCAGGGCACCGAAGCGCAAAAACAGCG
>JBEVDP010000122.1:0-4990 GCA_040513235.1 Acidimicrobiia bacterium
CGCCACAGCTCGTCGACGAGTTGTGAGTGGATAACGAGTTGGCGCGGATTGACGCCCCGCTCGTGCGTGAGCGTCGAGTTCGCGATGCGCCAGCCCTCGTGAACGGGTCCGACCACATGGTCGTCGGGAACGAAGACGTCGCTGAGGTACACCTCGTTGAACTCGGTCTCATCGGTGATCTGCCGCAAGGGTCGGACGTCGACGCCGGGCGCGCGCATGTCGACGACGATCGCGGAGATGCCTTGTTGTGGACGAGCCGAGTTCGCGTCGCTGCGCGCAAGACACCATCCCCAATCGGCGAACTGCGCGTAGCTCGTCCACACCTTCTGGCCGTTGACCAGCCACCCGCCGTCGACCTTGTCGGCGCGGGTTCGCAGCGACGCGAGGTCGCTCCCCGCTTCGGGTTCGCTGAAGAGTTGGCACCACAGTTCGGACGCGTCGAGGATGCGCGGCAGCCAGCGCGCCTTCTGCTCGGGTGTCCCGTGGGCGAGCAACGTCGGGCCGACGAGATTGACCCCGATGCGGCCGACGAGTTCCGGCGCGCGCCCGCGTGCGAGTTCCTCGGTGACGACGTAGTGCTCGACCGGCCCGCCGCCTCGGCCGCCGTATTCCTCGGGCCACGCAACGCCGACCCAGCGCCCGCTCGAGAGCTTCCCTTGCCAGGCGCGGCCGAACTCGACTTCGGCGGAGAGGTCGTCGAAGCGCGGCGGCAGACCCCGCCCGTACTCCCACGGAAGGTTGCTGCGCAGCCAGGTGCGGATCTCGTCGCGCAGCGCCCGCTCGGCCGGCGTCGGGGTCAGGTTCATGGCGCGAGCTCGGGACGCGGGCGCGACTTCTCGCGGATTGCCAGCACGACGGTCACGATCGCGCCGGGCACGACGAGCACGACGAAGACGCCGGGCGTCAGCCCGATGATGCCGCCGCCGGTTGCCTGGTGATACGTCAGGTCGTACATGGCGAAGACGACGACGTTGAGCCAGAAGAACGTGAACGCGACCGCGAGGCTTCTCGGCGACAACGCGAACAACACGAAACCGACGACGAACCACAACGCGAGCACGAGCATCCAGAACCCTGCGCGGTCGGCGTACCAGAGCACCGCGCCATTGCCGTCGTACTGCATAGGGATCTGTCCGGGGAGGTCCCGCGCGGTCGTCAGCATGTAGATCGCGGTCACGGCCGCCACGACTAATCCGGCTCCGACGAGGATTCGCTGCGCCAACGGCATCTCGTTCACGCGGGTACGGAAGTCGTCGTCGGTCATTGCCGCCGCATCGCGATCTCGGCTTCGGCCTCGGCGTCGACGTGCGGTGTGCCGATGACGCGGACGACGACACGCGCGAGGGTGCCCGTCCACGGGAACGGCCCCGTGTAGTCGTCGCAGACCGGCAGGTTGCCCCCGCGCCCGCACCACAAGCCCACGCCAGTGATGGAGAACCGCATCGGCGTCGTGCGCCGGATTTCGCCTTCCGCGAGCACCTCCTCGTCGACGGCGAGGATGCCGGTGCCGCGGTGTTCGCCCGTCTTGGTGAAGCGAAACTCGACGGTGTGGGTGCCGGGGCCGAGCGCGATCGGTGCGTCGACGCGGTATTCGCGGTAGCCGGCCAGATTGTGCACGTACGACACGCGGCCGTCGCGCACGAACAACGACCACCCGCCGAGCAGTGATCCCTGCGACAGCAACACGCCCTCGCCGGGCCCGTCGATCTCCGCGGTGATCGTGTGGTCGCGATTGCGCACGTTCACTGCGGCTTCCTCCGACACCATGCCCGTGGCCGGCCAGTAGACGTATGTGGCGCGTTCGGGAACTGGCGGCGGCTTGTCGAACACGAAGTCGGCCCACGCTCGGTTGTCGAGCGGGAGCACCTGATTGCGTTCCGCTTCCGCCCACCACCGCTCGACCATCCGCGCGAGCCGGTCGGGTTCTTGCGCGGCAAGGTCGTGCGTCTCCGAACGGTCGACGGCGACGTGGTACAGCTCCCATGGCACCGTGTCGAGGCCGGGCGCCGCGGATTGGATCGGGTGGTAGACGACGGCCTTCCACCCGTCCATGTAGAGCGCGCGGCAACCGAGCATCTCGTAGTACTGCAGGGTGTGCGCGTCGGGCGCGCCGGCGTCCGTGAAAGACGGCGCGAAACTGACGCCGTCGACGGCTGCAGGCGGCTCGAGCCCGACGGCTTCGAGGATCGTCGGCGCGACGTCGATTGCGTGCACGTAGTGATCGCGGATCTCGCCGCGGGCATGAATGCCGTCGGGCCACGAGACGATGAGCGGATCGGCGACGCCGCCTTCGTGGACTTCGCGCTTCCAACGCCGGAATGGTGTATTGCCCGCGACCGTCCAGCCCCACGGGTAATTGTTGTGCCAGCGCGGTCCGCCGATCTCGTCGATCACGCCGACCGCTTCCTCCACCGTGCGCGGCGCCATGTTCCATGCGCGCCCGTCGTTCAACGAACCGACCTCGCCGCCTTCGCTGCTCGCACCGTTGTCGGAGCACACGATGACAAGGGTCCGATCGAGGTCGCCGGTCTCGGCGAGAGCCGCGAGCAGGCGACCGACGTGATGATCGGTGTGCGACAGGTACGCGGCAAACGCTTCCATGTAGCGCGCGTAAACGCGACGCTCGTCGTCGGAGAGGTCGGCCCACGCCGGCACCCACGTGGGTCGTTCCGAGAGTTCGGTGTCGGGCGGAACCAGGCCGCCGGTGCGCTGGCGCGCGAACGTCTGCTCACGCCACACGTCCCAGCCCGCGTCGAAGCGGCCCCGGGAACGGTCGCGCCACTCCTGCGGCGCCTGATGTGGCGAGTGGCACGCGCCGGGACAGAAGTACGCGAAGAAGGGCTTGTCGGGATCGACGTTGCGCAGATCACGGACGAACGTGATCGCATGGTCGACGAGATCCTCGGTGAGGTGGTAGCCGTCGGCAACGGATCGGGGCGCGTCGACGAAGTGGCTGTCGTGCACGAGGGCGGGCGCGTTCTGGTGTGTCTCGCCGGGGAAGAAGCCGTAGAACCGTTCGAATCCGCGTCCCAACGGCCAGCGGTCCCGTGGTGCCGCGAGGTTGCACTCGTCGTCGGGCGTGAGGTGCCACTTGCCGATGGCCCAGGCCGCGTAGCCGTGCGGGACGAGGATCTCCGAGAGGAACGGATTGGCGTTGGGGATGCGCGAGTCGTAGCCGGGGAAGCCCGTGGCGAGATCGGTGATCCGGCCCATGCCGTTGGCGTGGTGGTTGCGCCCGGTCATCAGACACGACCGTGTGGGTGAGCAGAGCGCGGTGGTGTGGAAGTTGCGATAGCGGAGCCCGCCGGCCGCGAGCGCGTCGAAGGTCGGCGTGTCGAGATCGCTGCCGAAGCAGCCGAGCTGCGCGAAGCCGACGTCGTCGAGGACGATCAGCAGGACATTGGGCGCATCGGCGGATGCGCGCACCGGTTCCGGCCACCACGGCGTCGAATCCCAGTGGTAACGCCCGATCGTTCCCTGGAACTCGCCTGGCTCCATGGCACTCAGGCGCTCGCGGTGAAGGCGAGCGGAAGGGATTCGGCTTGGCGGATGCCGGCCGAGTAGTGGATCTCGACGCCGTCCGGGATCCGGTACTCGGGGATGCGCCGGTGGAACTCCTCGAGCGCGACCCGGAGCTCGAGGCGGGCCAGGTGGGAGCCGAGGCAACGGTGCGGACCGCCGCCGAACGCGAGGTGGCGGTTCGCGCGGCGGTCGAACTGCGCGTCGTCGGGATCGTCGAATTCGGCGTGATCGACGTTGCCCGCACCGAGCATCAGCGATGCGCTGTCGCCCGCCTTGCACTGCACGCCGGCGATCTCGACGTCCTGCACGATCAAACGCGGCACCATCATGACGGGGGTCTCGCGGCGCAGGAGCTCCTCCACCGCCGCGGGAATCAACGAGGGATCGTCGACGACGGCCCGGCGGCGATCAGGATGGCGGGCGAGATACGCGATCATGCAGTCGAGCGTCGCAGTCACGGTGTCGAGGCCGCCGAGGAACAGGAGGTGGCAGGCGCCGAGCAGCTCGGCATGCGTGAGCGGCCGGCCGTCGATGTCGGCGTCGACGAGGGCGGTGATCAGCCGGCCGTCGGGCCGGACGCGCCGCTCCGCGATCGCGGCTTCGAAATACGTGGTGATCTCCTGACCGGTGCGCTCGCGGATCTGCTGGTCGGTTTCCTCGGCAGTGGACTGCGGGCGGATGGTGTTGTCACGCCACTGCAGGAACATCGGCAGATCGGTCTGCGGCAGCCCCATCAACGTGATGAAGAAGGTCGACGGCAACGGGGTCGCGAACTCATCGTGGAAGTCGCACGCCCCACGCGCCACGAACGCGTCGATGACCTCGTTCACGAGTGCGCGCATCTCCGGTTCGAGGGCGGTCATCTTCCGCGGTGAGAACTGCGGGTCGAGGATGCGCCGGTATTGCGCGTGGTCGGGTGGGTCGACCGACAGCGGGATGAGCGGGACGTCATTGCCGACCTTTACGACGTCCTTCGACGAGAACACTTCGGGATGCTTGAGCGCCCAGAGGATGTCCTCGTAGCGGGAGATCAGCACGCCGTGGTTGCCGAACACGCCCTTCGTCCGCACGACGGGCGTCTGGTCGTGCATCTCGTGGTAGGTCGGGATCGGGTCGCTCGCGTGGTACGCCATGACCTTCGTCAGCGGGTCGATGGTCCCGGCACCCGGTTCGGGTTCGCTCATGCTTGTCCGCTCTTGGCCCTCGTTGATGGGTCGACTCCGGGCTCCGCTCCCCTTCGGTCGCTGCGCCCTGCGTCTCCTCGGGCCGGGCCGCTCGGGCCCCGCTCACTTCGATGGGTCGACTCCGGCTCCGCCTCCCATCCGGTCGGCTCCACCTGCGTCTCGCTGCTCGGCCGGATACCGGCCTCACGACGTTCACTCATGGCAGCCTCAGCTCTTGGGGGACGGGATGGCGGAACAGCTTCGACGCGTTCTCCCACGTGAGTTTGCGGATCTCCGTGGGTGTC
>JBEVDP010000123.1:0-2827 GCA_040513235.1 Acidimicrobiia bacterium
CTCGTCTCCACACCCGTCCGCACAAGCCCATCAACGAAATACACGACCACCGCACGACTACGCGGAGCACCAGCAACCCTCACCATCCGCTACGTCGCATGCCGCGGGCAAGGGCCTTCTCCAAAGCCGCTCACCACGCGATACAAAGGCTCGCCTCGCTTCACACTACTGCCACTCGTGTACACGACGCCGAAACGCTCATGCGCCGTGCAACTCGAGATCAATGCCCCGCACCCCACAGACATCGACGAGGTTCGCTAGCGCCCGCGCATGAAACGTTTGAGGGTGCCGCGAACCGACACCCGTCTCACACGCAGGCAGGAGCCACCTGCCTCTCGGTCCATAGCCCGCGACCCCTTACTTGGGTGGTTGCAGTTCACCAGCCCCGCCGCCCCACCCCCTCGCGGTGATCACGATCGTCGGGCCTGGTCGGGGGCACTATTTCAGCGGTTCGAGTCCCCCAGCTCCACTAGCCCGTGCGCTCTTTCCACGTGATCACGCGTCGACACGAGCAGACACGACGACGTGGATGACCGACCGTCCTCGCGTCCACGCAATCAACCCGAGCGTCTCGAGGCGTTCCAGCGTCCATTGGAACGCCGCTGCTTGCGCGCCTGACCCGTACCGCCTGCGTATGTCGAAAGCGAAGCCTGTGCTGTGCATATCAGCATCTGCCGCGGCACCCGGATCGTGCGGCGTGAGCTTCGTTGCCGCCTTGTCATCGTACGCCGCCCGTGTGAGCGCCAACGGGCGCTCTTCGCCGCTCAGCTCGTAGACCTTCGCGGAGAGGTACGCGAGGAAACGCGCCGCGCGAGGGCGAAGGACGAGATAGTCCGACGGATTGTCCGTCAGGGGCGCCAGAACTCTCAGGAGTTGCGGATCGATCGTGAAATGCGCACCGTTGCTCGGCCGAACGGGAACGAGCACGCGACGTGCGACGGCGTCCTCGAGCTGTGCGGCATCGGCGTACCGCTCGCGGACAGTCGGGGGGTGAAGCACGAGTCCAGCGCTCGGTAAGCGATCGTGAAGCTCGGCGAGTCGTTCGAGTCGTCCGGGGTCATTGCGAAGGAGATGCATGATTCCGAGCGCGCCGAGAACTCGCCAGTAGTACGTCTGCGAGTCGTCTCCGAACGATGTGAGCAGTTCCCACGACGCTCGATGCCCCGTCGGCGAGGAATCGAAGTAGAGACGTGCGTAGTCGATGTCGGCCTCGTCGACGATGGTGTCGATCGGGTCGTCCTCTCGCGCCGTGTATGCGCGCACGACATTGGAGAGGTTGCCGATTCCCATGTGGTACGAGACGGCCGCGAGGTCATCGCGTCCGAAGACCTTCATCGCCTCTGTCAAATAGCGCACCGTGCCCGCGAGCGCCTGCTCGGGATCGAAGCGCGTGTCCGCTTGTCGGCGCTCGGAGCGGAGACGCGCAGCTTCGGCGTCGTCGCCGCGACGGACCGCCTGGTCCAGTAGACGAGTGAGTCGCCGGCTCGCCTCAAGATCGACGTGCATGCCGAGAAAGTCTGTCGCGGTCCCCGCGACGATTTGCGTGAGCCCGGCCGCGTTCGCGGGGTCGTCTCCTGCGATCACGTCCTGACGCCCGGCACTCTCAAGCATGACGATCGCCTCGACCAGGTCGGGGTCGATGTCGGTGCCCGATGTCGCGTTGTCCACCATCGCGCGAAAGCGCGCCGTGCGCCGGGCTGCACCAACGGCTCCGCTGGGGCTCTTCTCGAAGAGCACGTGGCTCAACCCAAAGGCGGCCGCCTGCTCGTATTCCTCGGTTCGACCCGGCTCGAATTGGAGGGGATCGGGGTGGGCTATTTGCACGGGCAATTGCAGCGTGATCGCCGGCTCTGCGGTCTTCTCCTGCCGCAGTAAGAAGACCGTCACAGCGGTGACAGCGCCGGCGACTGCCACGCTTGCGATTCCGATCGCCACGACCTTCACTTGAGAGGCGCTGGGTTGCGCACGCCTTCAGACTGCCCGACATCGCCGTACCGGAAGCCCCTGAACGCTGCCGCGACGAGCCGTAGCTCTCCCGGTAGCGCCGTCGTCGCGAACGCCCACCTCGTCTCATCGCGCGCACGCGCGAGACCGAGTACCCACCCCCACCGGCGCGGCGCTCACGGTGGGGCGCGGTCGCGGCGTGGAGTTTTAGACCCGCCGAGCCCCCGCACCTACCCGCCGCTCGGGTACTGTCGGCGCAGTGGCCGCCGATCGAGCGCACCAGCGCGAGTCGGTCCGCGCCGCGGAGGTGATCGCGGCGTTGTCTTTGGCAACGGACCTCGGTATGGGGTTGCCGCTAGAGCACGGCTTGCAGAGCACGCTCTTCGCGATGCGGCTGGCGGACCGTCTGGGCGTCGACTCAGATACGGCGTCGCAGACGTACTACGCCTGCCTCTTGTTCTACGTCGGCTGCACGGCCAATGCCGATGTCGCGGCTGAGATCTTCGGCACCGACGACTCGCTAACTCGGTATGCGGCTCCCGCTCGCTTTGGCTCGCGCGCCGAGATGGTGGCCGGCTTCTTGCGCGCCGTTGCACCGCCGGGCAGTACGCCGCTTGTGCGCGCCCGCCAGCTCGCCCGTGGCCTTCCAAGAGTGGCGCTGGTGTTCAGGGAACACCTCGCCGCGTTCTGCGAGGTCGCAGACATGCTCACCGAGCGGCTGGGTCTTCCCGGGCCGGTAGGCCCTCTCTTCAGTCACGTCGCCGAACGCTGGGACGGCAAGGGCCAGCCGGGTCGTGCGAAGCGGGATGGGATCCCGTTGCCCGTTCGCATCGTGCACGTCGCTCGAGACGCGGCCTTCCAGCTCATGTTGGGCGGCGACGAG
>JBEVDP010000124.1:0-5647 GCA_040513235.1 Acidimicrobiia bacterium
GTACGGACACCATGACCGCTCCGGGACCGGCCCGCAACCGAATTTGAGTATCCGTTACTCACGCCCGGCCGCGGCGGTCCATGGTCTCCTGACGCCATGACGACAACCACCTCTAGGGCAACCCTCTTCGAGCGCCTGGGCGGCGACCCCGCCATTCAGGCCGTCATGCACCGATTCTTCGAGCGGATCCTCGCCGACCCTGACTTGGCCCCGGTCTTCGCCCGGGTGAACATCGAGCGACACGAGCGCAAGACCAGTGCCTTCGTCGCCACTGCCACGGGCGGACCGGCACCCTGGACCGGCCGCGACATGGCTGCCGCCCACCGGCACCTGCGCATCACCAACGAGCAGTTCGACCGCGTCGCCGGCCACCTCCTCGACACGCTCATCGAGTTCGAGGTCCCGGACGAGACGGGGTTCGAGCTGCTGACATTGGTCGGTTCCCTGCGCGGGGAGATCGTCACCGCCTCGCCGTAAATCGCCGTGCTGATAGAACGTCCACTGTGGACCGCCGGTCGTTCCTCCGGCTGGCGTCGGCGGCATTTGGATCGGCCGCACTGACGCCGCTACTGGGCGCGTGCAGCGGAGACGACCGCGACCGGACTGCAGAATCGGCACTCAGCGTTCCCGGTCTGCTCGACGGTGCTGCGAGCGACGCGCCGATCGACACCGTCGTGATCGTCATGCTGGAGAACCGTTCCTTCGACCACCACCTCGGCTGGCTCGGTGACGACTCGGCGTACATTGCCGCGGGCCGGCGCGCTTACGGGCACGGGTTCAACATCACGGCGAAGCAGGTGCAGCAGTACCGGAAACCAGACGGCAGGCACGAGTCGACCTATCACCTTCCCTCGACCGGTGGACCGGCGGGTGGATACCGCGGGTGCGACTACCGCATTCCCGGGCACGGATGGGACACCGGCCGGGCCCAGCGCGACAACGGGTTCCTCGGGCGCGGCACGCACAACGACACGTTCGCAATCGGCTACTACGACGACACCGACGTCGCGTTCTACGCGTCGCTTGCACGGCGCTTTACCGTGGCCGACCATCACTTCTCGTCGTTGATGGGGCCCACGTTTCCGAATCGCCAATACCTCCACTCCGCCACATCGCAGGGCGACAAGTCGGACCCGAAGCACATGGACGCGGGCATGTACTCCCACGAAACGATTTGGGACCGGCTCCAAGCCGCGAGTGTGAACGCGCGCTACTACTACGTGGACACACCGTGGCTGGCGCTGTGGGGCAATCGTCTCTTCGACCGCATCTCGCCGATCGACGACTATTTCGCCGACGCCGCCGCGGGAACGCTGCCGAACGTCGTGATGGTGGATCCCGCGTTCCAAGGCCCCGACCGCGCCGACGACCATCCCCACGGCGACATCCGAATCGGCCAGCGGTTCGTGCAGTCAGTGTTCGGTGCGCTCGCGAACTCGCCGCAGTGGTCGCGATCTGTATTCGTCCTCACCTACGACGAGTGGGGCGGCTTCTTCGACCATGTCGAGCCGCCCGTCGTTCCTGATCATCGCGAGAGCGACGACGACGACGAGAACTTCGGCCAGACCGGCTTTCGGGTGCCGACGATCGTCGCGTCACCGTACGTCCGCCGCGGCTACGTCGATCCCGCGGTGTACGACCACACGTCGATCCTGCGCTTCCTCGAATGGCGCTTCCTCGGTGCACCCGCGCACGGGACAGCCGCGCCGAACGGGAAGTGGTACCTCACCAAGCGCGACCGCTTCGCCAACAACCTGGGCGGGTCGCTCGTCACCACCGCGGATGGCGAACTCGACTTCGACGCTAGCGCCGTGCTGGCCGCGCCGACCGGCGGGTGCCCACCTCCGGAGAAGCGCGCGAACGAGGGCGAAGCCGGGCCCGGCGATGTCCCGCAGACCGACGCGTTCAAAGAACTCACGGGCACCACGTTCGGCCCCGCAACTGAAACACCCTGGCTCAACTGAATCGCGCCACGAGAACGTCGGGAAGCGTCATTATCGGCCTCCCTTGTTTCGTTATCGCGAGTGTCGGGGGGTGCGGCTCGTCACCGCACCCCCCGACCAGTGCGACTACGAGCCGCCTTCGTTCAACGTCACTTCGGGGGCGGTGTAATCGTCGCCGTTGACGTCGACGCCCTCTTCCTCGAGCGCGCCCAGCGCCTCTTCGACGAGATCGTTCGTGTAGGCATCCGCGTCGGGTGCGGCCGCGATGATCTCCTCGGTCACGGCGACGTCGACGGTCTGTGTCCAGAGAGCCTCGTCGATCATGCCGATGCCGTCGGGCGAAGGCCAGATCAGCTTGTTGATCTCGGCGAGCTGCCACTGCTGATGCGACTCACCGAGCGTCGGGCCCGCGTCGAGCACGTTCTGCACGCAGTCGTCGAAGTTGTCGCGGCAGAAGATCCAACCCTTGATCGACGCCTTGAGGAACTTCACCGCGGTGTCGCGGTACTCCGCGTCATCCGCGAGCCGGCCGGTGTCGGCCCAGACCGCGTCCTGGAGCATCGCGGTACCGACGTCGTTCCAGTTGATGACCGAGAGGTCGTCGGGCTGGTACAGCTCACCCGTGTCGGGGTTGGTCGTCTCCAATACCTGCGCGTACTCGTTGTACGTCATCGCCTGCGCGGCATCGATCTCGCGTGACAGCAGCGCCGCCATGTCGAAGTTCTGCTGCACGAGCGTCACGTCGCTCGCAGGGTCGAGGCCCGACTGGCGCAAGCCCGCAAACAGCTCGAACTCGTTGCCGAAGCCCCAGTTGCCGACGTTCTTTCCCGCGAGGTCGGCCGGTTCGGTGATCCCCGAGTCGGCCCAGGAGACCTGCAAAGTCCCCGACCGCTGGAAGATCTGGCCGATGTCGGTGATCGCCGCGTCCTCTTCACGTGACGCGAGCGCCTTGGGTACCCACGCGATCGCGAAGTCGACTGCACCGGTCGCGAGCTGGGTCTGCGGGACGATGTCGACGCCGCCTTCGACGATCTCGACGTCGAGCCCTTCGTCCTCGTAATAGCCCTCGGCCACGGCCGAGTAGTAGCCACCGAATTGGGCCTGCGCGACCCATTGCAGCTGGAGCGAGACCGGCGTCAGATCGCCGCTCGCCTCCTCCTCGGAACCGCCGCCGTCATCGCTGCCGGCGTCGTCATCGTCGTCGTCACCGCCACAGGCGCCGACGACGAGTGCTGCAGCCAGCAACACCATCGCGATGCGGATGAGTGGTCGCCTTCTTCTCATGGGTGTCCTCTCCCCGGTTGTTGTCTGTCCCCTGCGTTCTTGTATCTCAGCGCGCGCCGCGCACCGACGGGTGCCACGACAGCGCGAGCCGTTCCATCAGATTCACGAGCAGATACAGCGCCATGCCGAGCACGCATGCAGCGAATACCGCGGCCCACGCGCGGTCGTAGCGGCTCAAGCCGGCCGACTGCGTGATGATCGTCCCGAGCGTGCCTTGCTCCCCTCCGAAGTATTCGGAGACGATGGCCGCGATTACTGCCAGCGACGCCGCGACCTTCAACGACGTGAAGAAGAACGGCAGGGCGTTCGGAACCCGCACCTCGCGCAGGACCCGCCACTCCCCAACCGCGTACGAGCGCATCAACTCGAGGTGGATCGGATCGACCTCCAGCAGGCCACGTGAGGTCGCGACGAACACCGGGAACACCACCACCGTGACGACGACGGCCTGCTTCGCGGTGGGCTCGACCTGCCCGAACCACTTGAAGTAGATGGGCGCGAGGGCCACGATCGGCGTCGCCGCGAGCGCGGCTGCGAGCGGTGTCGCCGCGCCTGCCACCCACCGGAACCGCGCGCACGCGAGCGCCAGCGCGACCGCGATGAACACGCCGACGATCAGACCCGAGATCGCGACCCAGCCCGTCTTCTGCGCGCCGTCCCAGATGACGCTCCAGTCGTCGGCGAGCGCCTGCCAGATCGCGCTCGGCTTCGGTAGCAGGAACTTCTGGATGTCGAAGACGTTGACCGCCAGTTCCCACCCGAGTAACGCCACGACGCCGACGACGATCGGCGGGACGATGACGCCGAGACCGAGGCGACGCTTGGTCGGTGTGACAACGGCCGCCGTCATGCTTCCTCCACGACCTGCATCGAGGGCGTGCGTCCCCGGAGGGCTTCCCGCACTTCCGTGATACAACCGAAGAAGGCGGCGTCTTCGCGGGTGTCGAGGGTCCGCGCCCCGAGCGGAACGTCGATCACGTGCGTCAGCCGACCGGGTCGAGCCGACATCACCACAACCCGATGCGCCAGGAAGACCGCCTCGGGGATCGAGTGGGTCACGAACACGACCGTGGTGCCCATCTCGGCGGAGATACGCACCAACTCGTCTTGCATGTGCTCGCGCGTCATCTCGTCGAGCGCACCGAACGGCTCGTCCATGAGCAGGATCGCCGGGTGTACGGCGAGCGCCCGCGCGATCGCGACCCGTTGCTGCATACCGCCCGAGAGCTCCCACGGCCGGTGGTCGGCGAACTCACCCAGCCGTACCAACTCCAACAACTCCCGCGACCGCTCCCGGCGCTTGCGCTTGTCCCACCCCCGCAGCTCGAGCGGAAGTTCGATGTTGCCGGCGACCGACCGCCACTCGAAGAGGCCGGCCGACTGGAAGGCCATGCCGTAGTCCTGGTCGAGGCGCGCTCGGTGCGCAGACTTGCCGTTTACCATCACTGTGCCGGCCGTGGGCTCGATGAGATCGGCGATCAACCGCAGCAGCGTCGACTTCCCGCAGCCCGACGGCCCGATGAGCGAGACGAACTGGCCCGCTTCGACGTCGAGATCGATTGCCTGGAGCGCGCGCACCTCGTTCGGCCGGCCCGCGTTGAACACCATGTCGACGCCCGCGATCGCGATCGCTGTCATCGGTGCTCCCGCGGCCGATTGCGCATGAGGTAGGCATCGAGCGCGGTGACGACTCCCACGAAGCAGATGCCGACGATGCCCGCGAAGATCACGACGCAATACAGGCGGGCGGGATCCTGAAGGTATTGCTGCGAGTAGTCGATGATGAGCCGGCCCAGGCCGCCACGTACGCCGGCCGAGATCTCGCCGACGATCGCACCGACGACCGCCGCGGTCGCGGCGACTTTCAACGCTGGAATGAGATACGGGACCGCCGCCGGGAACCGCAGCTTGAACAGCGTCGACCGCCACGGTGAGGCATAGCTGTCCATCAGCTCCAATGCGTGCGGCGGCGGCGACTTCAACCCGCGCAGGGCGCCGACCGACACCGGGAAGAAGGTGAGGTAGGTAGCGATGATCGCGACCGACATCCACGACTGCCACTCGATGAACCCGACGTCGATCTGGTTGCCCCACGCGACGACGAGGGGCGCGATCGCGATGAGCGGCACGGTCTGGCTGATGATGATGTACGGCAGCATGCCCCGTTCGAGCCAGCGCGACCGCAGCATGATCAGCGCGAGACCGAGGCCGAGGATGATGCCGAACACGAAGCCGACGAACGCGGTGCGGAACGTGAAGAGCGCGGCGTCGAGGATGAAGCGCCACAAGTCGGTGGGGTCGTTGCTGCGCTGCGGTTCGAAGAAGCGGCTGACGATGTCCCAGATCGGCGGCAGCGTCTGGTCGTCGGTCGGGACCGGCAGCTCGCGATCGGTGAACGGCCACGTCCCGTCGGTCGCCTC
>JBEVDP010000125.1:0-5722 GCA_040513235.1 Acidimicrobiia bacterium
GGACACCATCCCCCAGGTCATGGAGATCGTGGTCAACCACCCCGAGGTCGACGCCGTGATCTTCCTCGGCCTCGGCATCCAGTCGAACCTCGCCCGCATGGAACGGGAGGGCCGCTTCTACCCGGACCACGGCCTCGAGCGGATCGTCGAGTACCACGAACGCCAGGACGCTCGGTTCGCGCAAGCGGCAGCTGACATCTCGGCCGCGACCGGCAAGCCGATCCTCACCGCCACGGAGCTCGCGATCGCGGCGCCCGACAACGCCGGGCCGGCCACCGTCAGGGCGACAGGCCGCGTCTGCTACGCCTCCGCCAACCGCGCGGTCACCGCGCTCGCTCACCTGTGGCGTTACGCCCAGTTCCGCAGCGCGCACGGGTGACCCGCCGCGGCCGGACCGCCGCCCGGATCCTCGCTCTGGTGCTGCTGGCGGGCGCGGTGGCGTGCCTGCTCGCCGGGTTGCGCGACGGCCGCGCCGCGCTCGCGGAGCCGGCCGGAGATCCGACGCGCGGGGCAACGCCGCTGCTCTCGCCGCGCCGTATCCCGTACGTGTTCGTCGACGCGGTGACCGAAGCGCGACTCCAAGCCAGCCTGGCGACCTTCGCCGCGCCCTACACCGCGTGCATCGCCGTCGACGATGCAAGCGGTCCACTCGCCCGCGTTGCGGCAGACCAAGGTCTCGCGCCCGCGTCGACGACGAAGCTCCTCACCGCGGCCGCCGCGTTGCATGTACTCGGCCCCGAGCACACGTTCGTGACGCGCGCGTTCACTGATGCGAACGGCACGCTCTACCTCGCGGGAGCGGGTGATCCCGTCCTCACCACGCCCTCGTACGAGACGCGTCTGCGAGACACGCCCCGCACCGAATCCGACCCGATCACGCCCCTGAGTGCGCTCGCCGACTCGATCGCCGCGTCGGGCATCAACACCGTGAACGCAGTTGTCGGCGACGGCAGCCGCCACGCCGACGTAGCGTTTCTGCCCGAGTGGAAGCCGAGCTACGTCGACGACGTCGGCGCACTCAGCGCCCTCACCGTCGACGACGGCTTCGCGGGTACGACGCGCGTCGACGATCCCGCGCTGCTCGCCGCCCAGCAACTCGCGACGATGTTGCGCGAGCGCGGCATCACCGTCGGCGACGCGACGACGGGGACGACACCACAGGGCGCGACCGAAGTGGGATCCGTCACCTCCGCGCCGCTCGCCGACATCGTCGCCGGAATGCTCACGTCCAGCGACAATCTCACGGCCGAACTGTTGACCCGCGAGATCGGCCTGGCGCGCGGCGGCGTGGGCACGACGGACGCGGGCACCGAGGCGATCGTCGCCACATTGGCGGAGTTGGGCGTGCCGACCGGCGCACTCGACGTACGCGACGGCTCGGGGCTCGCGCCCACGAATCGCGTCACGTGCGACGCGATTCTCGGCGCGCTCGCGCTCGGCAACCGCGCCGAGTTCGCCGCGATCGACCGAGGGCTCGCAGTCGCGGGCCGCACGGGAACCCTCGTCAGCCGCCTACGCGGCGATCCGCTCGAAGGCGTGCTGCGCGCCAAGACCGGACAGATCGAAGACGTCGCGGGCCTGGCCGGGATCGTCGACGATGCCGAGCACCTGCGCTTCGCGTTCGTCGCCAACGACGACTTCACCACCGCCGGTGGCCAGGCACTGCAAGTAGAACTCGCCCGCCTGGTCGCGGCGTATCCCGATGCGCCGGCGGCCTCGGAACTCGTTCCCGCGCCCTGACCCGGCCTGCGAGCGCCGCAACGAGGGCCTGCGGTCCCGCTCACGAGGGCTTGCGAGTAACCCTCGCGAAGGGAAGACTCCCGCGCCGACTCGTGAGGAGCATGCGTGGCCGACACCCCCCAAGAAACGATCGGGGAACTGAAAGACCTGATCGTCGCCTATGCAAAACAGGAGACCGTCGACCCGCTCAAAGCGCTCGGCAAATACCTGGCATTCGGTGTTGGTGGCGCGCTTCTCCTGGGCACCGGCATATTTTTCGTCGCGATGAGCGCCCTGCGGGCCTTGCAGACCGAGACGGGCACTACCTTCACGGGCAACTGGTCGTTCGTCCCGTACGCCATCGTGGTGATCGGCCTGCTCATCCTGGCCGGAATCTCCTGGATGATCGCGAGCAAGCGGAAGGCGAAGCAGAGCACCGTGAGCCCCCAAGCCCCAGTTCCGGCACCGTGAGTGCCGACGCGCCGGAAGCGGCCCCCAAGAAGATCACGCGCGCCGACATCGAAGCGAAGCTGGGCGAGCTGACCGGCGACGTCGAGGGCCGCGTCGAGCAAGCGAAGATCTCGGCCACGGTCATTGCCGTCGTGATCGGTGTCACCGCGGTCGTCGCCGCGTACTGGTTCGGCCGCCGGCGGACGCGCAAGCGTCAGACGGTGCTCGAGATCCGAAGGATCTGAGATGACGTTTCGTGGCGCACGTATCCTCCAGGGCCCGAGCGGCCCTCTGAGCGGGAGTTGTTGACGTGCTGGCCGCGTTTTTGCGCCGCATGACGTGGACGGGCATCCGGCGCGGCATGAACGGCTCGAACCCCTGGATGATCGTCGCGATACTCGCGGTGGGGGCTCGGACGCTGCGCCGCCTCGCCCACAGCGAACCCGAGGTGCTCTACCGGACGAAGGTGCAGCCCGGCGATCGCTTCGTCATCCGCAATCGAACGCTTGATTAGGGGTTCCGGACGAAGAAGGTCGGGGACCTCCCGGTACGCTGGAGCCGCAATGAAGGTCGTGCTCCGCAATCCGCGCCGTGAACTCGACGTCCCGGCGCCCCGCACCGTGGAGCATCTGCTGCGCGATCTCGACGTGCTCCCCGAGTCGGTCCTCGTGATCCGCAACGACACCCTCGTCACCCGCGACGAGCCCCTCGTCGAGGCCGACGTCGTAGAACTCCGGCCCGTCGTCTCGGGCGGGTCCGGATGAAGTGCCGGCGCTGCCGGGCGCCCGCCGTCATCGACATCCGCCGGCACAACGCCGCCTTTTGCACCGACTGCTTCGTACACCACTGCCGCGAGCAAGTACGCCGGACAATCGACCACTTCCACATGATCGAGCCGGGGGAGCGCGTGCTCGTCGCCGTGTCGGGTGGCAAGGACTCGCTCGGGCTGTGGGCGCTGCTGCGGGAACTCGGTTACGACGCCGACGGCCTCTACGTCGGCCTCGGCATCGGCGAGTACTCCGACAGCTCCGGGCAGTACGCGCGTGACTTCGCGAACGCTCGCGGCTGGAAGCTGCTCGAGGTCGATCTTCCGGCCGAATACGGTTTCGACGTGCCGGAGGGCTCGCGCGCGGCCAAGCGCGCGCCGTGCTCCGCATGTGGGTTGTCGAAGCGGCATCTGTTCAACGCGGCCGCGCTGAGCCACGGCTACGACGTGCTCGCGACCGGCCACAACCTCGACGACGAAGCGGCGGTGCTCTTCGGCAACGTGTTGCGGTGGGAGACCGGCTACCTCGGCCGCCAGCATCCCGTCTTGCCCGCGGCGCCCGGCTTCGCGCGCAAGGTCAAGCCGCTGGTGCGGTTGGGGGAGCGCGAGCTCGCGGCGTACTGCGTGCTGACCGGCATCGACTACATCATCGAGGAGTGCCCGATGGCAGTGGGCAACCGCCACCTCGGGTACAAGGAAGTGCTCAACGCGCTCGAGGAACGTTCGCCGGGCTCCAAAGCATCGTTCGTGTCCCGATTCTGGGACAACGCGCATGCCCGGTTCGCCGAGGACGCCGCGGAGGAGCGCGACGACCTCGCGCCGTGCACCGAATGCGGTGCGCCGACGCCGAGCGAGGTGTGCGCGTTCTGCCGCTTGCGCGCCCGCGCAGGCGCACGGCACATTCCCCTGACCGAAGTACAGCTGACCGAGGAACTGCGGTGAGCCGCATCTTCGTGGACGGCGACCGCGTCCTGCTCGTCGACAACAAGCGCCGCCGGCACCTCATCACGCTGGCGGCCGGCGGGCAGTTCCACACGCACGCGGGCATCATCGACCACGACGCGATCATCGGCCGCGACGACGGCGCCACGGTCCGTACGACGATGGGCGCGCGACTGATCGCCGTGCGGCCAACGCTCTCCGAATACGTGCTGGAGATGCCGCGGGGCGCGCAGGTGATCTATCCGAAGGACCTCGGCCCGATCCTGATGCTCGCGGACATCTTCCCGGGCGCACGCATCCTCGAGTCGGGCGTGGGCTCGGGCGCGCTCTCGTCCGCGTTGTTGCGAGCTACCGGGAGCGAGGGGCAGGTCGTCGGTTACGAGATCCGCGACGACTTCGCGGATCGCGCCCAGAAGAACGTCCACGGGTTCCTCGGCGCCGAAGTGCCCTTTACCGTGCATGTGCGCGACGTCTACGAAGGCATCGACGAAGGCGACTTCGATCGGATCGTCCTCGACCTGCCCGAGCCGTGGCGGGTCGTGAAGCACGCGGTGGAAGCGCTGCGCCCGGGCGGGATCCTGGTCGCGTACCTGCCGACGATCCTGCAGGTCGGGCGGCTGCGCGAGGAGCTCGCGGGATCGCCGTTCGGCATGGTCGAGTCACTCGAGGTGCTCCAGCGCACGTGGCACGTCGAAGGCCAGTCGATCCGGCCGGATCACCGCATGGTCGCGCACACCGGGTTCCTCACCCACGCCCGGTTGCTCGTCCGCGACGGCTGAGCCACGGCGGTGAACGCACTCGACATCGCCGTCCTCGCCGCATTGATCGGCGCGGGCCTCGGCGGGTGGCGGCTCGGGTTCGTCGCCCGCTTGTTCGCGTGGGCCGGCGTCGCGCCCGGCCTGGCGGTCGGTGTCCACTTCGTGCCGCGCGTCGTCACCGCGTTCGGCGGCACCAACTCCGACGACCGCGTCACCGTCGCACTCTTGTTCCTCGTGCTCGCCGCAACCCTCGGGCAGGCGCTCGGGCTCGGCGTGGGCGCGGTCGCGCACCGGTATCGCACCCCGGGCCAGCCGCTGCCGCGCTGGGATCGCGCCGCGGGCGCGTTCATCGGCGGTATCGGCGTGCTCGCGCTGCTCTGGATGACGATCCCGTCGCTCGCCACCGCCCAAGGTTGGCCCGCGCGGATGGCGCGCAGCTCGGCCGTCGTCGCCATGCTCGACTCCGTCTCCCCCGAACAGCCCGCACAGTTCGCGGCGTGGGGTCGCGCGATCTCTGACGCGCCGTACCCCTCTGCGCTCGGACCGCTCGACGACCCGCCCGATCCCGGCCTCCCGCCCGAGGCCGGCGTGGACCCGGAGGTCGACGAACGCGTCCGCGAGTCAATCGTCAAGGTCACCGGCCACGCGTGTCGTCAGATCCAAGAAGGGAGCGGGTGGATCACCACCGACGGTCTCGTGGTCACGAACGCGCACGTGGTCGCGGGCGACCGCGAGACGATAATTGAGGACATCGACGGCGAGCAGCACTCGGCGACGGTCGTCGCGTTCGATCCGGTGCGCGATCTCGCGGTGCTCGAGGTCGACAACGGTGACCTGGAGGGTCCCGGGCTCATGCTCGGCACAGGTGAGGTCGGCGACCTCGGCGCGGTCTACGGGCACCCAGGTGGCGGGCCGCTGCGGGCCGCACCCGCCCGCGTCGGCGAGAAGATCCTTGCCGTCGGCTCCGACATCTACCGGACGGGCAAGAGCGAGCGGAACGTGCTGGTGCTCGCGGCGTCACTGGCGCCCGGCGACTCCGGCGGGGCCGTTGTCGACGGCGACGGCACCGTGATCGGTGTCGCATTCG
>JBEVDP010000126.1:0-2726 GCA_040513235.1 Acidimicrobiia bacterium
TCATGCGGATACCGGCGACGACGTCTTCGCCCTGCGCGTTCGTGAGGAAGTCGCCGTAGGGCAGGTTCTCACCGGACGAGGGGTTGCGCGTGAACGCGACGCCCGTGCCGGAGTCTTCGCCCTTGTTGCCGAACACCATCGTCTGCACGTTCACCGCAGTGCCGAGGTCGTCAGGGATGCTCTCCATCCGCCGGTAGTCACGCGCCCGGCGGCCGTTCCACGACTTGAACACCGCTTCTATCGCATAGCCGAGCTGTTCTGTCGGGTCGTTCGGGAAGTCGACGCCGGCCTCGGACTTCACGATTGCCTTGAACGTCTCGACGAGCGCGGCGAGATCGGCCGCAGACAGGTCGGTCTCGACCGTGAGCCCTTTCTCCTCGACGAGATCATGGAGCGCTTCCTCGAAGAGGTCGCCGGGCACGTCGAGCACGATCTTGGCGAACATCTGCACGAACCGGCGGTACGAGTCGTACGCGAACCGCTCGTTGTTCGTCTGCTTGGCGAGGCCGTTGACCGAGTCGTCGTTCAGGCCCAGGTTGAGGACGGTGTCCATCATGCCCGGCATCGAGAACGGCGCACCGGAACGTACCGAGACGAGCAGCGGGTCGGCGGAGTCACCGAGCGTCTTGTCCATCTTCGCTTCGAGCGCGGTACGCGCCGCCGCAACCTCGTCCATCAAGCCTGCGGGGATCTGATCGCCTGCAGCCATGTACGCCTTACATGCATCGGTGGAGATCGTGAATCCGGGCGGTACCGGAAGTCCGAGATTCGTCATCTCGGCGAGGTTCGCACCCTTGCCCCCGAGCAGGTACTTCTGTTCCTTCGAACCCTCTTCGAACGCGTAAACGAACTTCTGTGCGGGCATCGCGGGTCCTTCGGCTTCGTGGGCGGATCAGGTGTTGAGGTCCACAGGGTCGGGCCCGGCTTCGACGACGAGCGTCTTGGCGAAGCGGTCGTGCAGGCCTTGCTTGTTCGGGTTGCGCATCCAGCCCAACACGACCATCAGCACGATCGCCGCCGCGAGCACCTGCAGCAGCATGAACAGCAAGTTGGCGGCTCCGACGATGAGGCCATAGCGCGTGAACGCGCCCGCCCACCCGAGCTTCGAACCGTCCTGGCGGATGACGCGGATCCCCATGATCTTCTTGCCGAGCGTCTGGCCGGTGAGCGCGCTCGGAACGACGAGATACAACAAGCCGAACACGAAGAAGCTCTCGATCACGAGCACCGACGTTCCAAAGAGCTCGCCCTGGATGTCTTCGGCTTCGTCGGAGATCCTGTCGGCTTCGTCTTTCGCGTCGTCGGCGTCCTGGCGGGCCGATTCCGCTTCGGCTTCGGCCGCTTCGATGTCGGCCGCGCTCGCGTCTTCCGTGCGGAGCTGGTCGACCGCGTCTTCAGCGTCGTCGGCCGTCTGATCGAGGTCGTCGGCCCGCTCCGTCGCGACGTCGAGTTCGTCGACCTTGTCGTCGTAGGCTGCTTTTTCGTCCGGGTGGCGCGCCTCGAGCACGGCGTTGACGAGCACGAAATAGACGAGGAAGAACGCAAGCGTCAGCGGTAGGAGGTCGATGAGCATCGCCGCGACGCGCTTCTTCTGCGGCGCGGTGGTCATCCCCTCCGGCGGCTCGATCGTCGGCTTGGGCGGCGGCGGCCGATCCCCCGGCGGCCGCGGTTGGAAGAAGCCGCGGCGCGGTGGCGGCGCGGCGGCGGTGACGACCGACGACGCGGGCTCGAGCTCGCCGGTCTCGACTGCCGTCTCGCGCGCCGCGTCGTACCGACCACGCTGGTACGGGTCCGACAGCACGTTCCAGGCCCTATTGAGGCGGGAGACCGCGCCTTTGTCGCCCTTCGCGTCGAGCGCGGCCTTCTTGTCGCGATAAGCGGACTTGATGTCGGCCGTGGCCGCGCCGGGCTCGACACCGAGGAGGTCGTAGTAATCGTCCATTGCTTCCTTAGCTGGCGAGGCGGGCGCGCACGACGTCGACGAGCTTGTCGATCGGTACCCGCTCTTGGGCCATCGTGTCGCGATCGCGCACGGTCACGGCCCGGTCGTCGATGGTGTCGAAGTCGACAGTGACGCACATCGGCGTACCGACTTCGTCTTGGCGGCGGTAGCGCTTTCCGATCGAGCCGGCGTCGTCGACGTCGATCTGGAGGTGCGGCCGTAGGGTCGCCGCGACCTCGGTCGCGACGGGATTGAGCGTCTCGTTACGACTCAGCGGCAGAACGGCCACCTTGGTGGGCGCGAGCCGGGAATCGAAGCGCAGCACGACCCGCTTCTCCCCGTTCACTTCTTCCTCGTGGTATGCCGCGAGGAGGAAGGCGAGCGTGGCCCGGTCGGCGCCGGCCGCGGGCTCGATGACGTGGGGGATGTAATGCGCGTCGCGCTCCTGGTCGAAGTACGTGAGATCCTCACCCGAGAACTTGGCGTGCTGGGTGAGGTCGTAGTCGGTGCGGTTGGCGATGCCCTCGAGCTCGCCCCAACCCCACGGATATAGGTACTCGATGTCGGATGTGCCGGCGGAGTAGTGCGACAACTCTTCGGGATCGTGCGGCCGGATGCGCAACAGGTCTTCGGCGATTCCGTACTCGACGTACCACGCGAACCGCTGCTGCACCCAGTACTCGAACCACGTCGCGCCATCCTCGGGCGGCACGAAGAACTCCATCTCCATCTGCTCGAACTCACGCGTTCGGTAGGTGAAGTTCCCGGGCGTGATCTCGTTGCG
>JBEVDP010000127.1:0-2697 GCA_040513235.1 Acidimicrobiia bacterium
GTTGAGAAGTTCCACGCCTGGACCGACGAGAACCCGCTCGCGTACGTGCAGGAGCTCTGCGCATACTGGGCTTCCGAGTACGACTGGCGCCGCTGCGAGGCGTGGCTGAACGCGCTTGGGCAGTTCCGGACCGAGATCGACGGGCTCGGCATCCACTTCCTGCACGTTCGCTCGCCGGACGAGGGTGCGATGCCGCTGCTGCTCACCCACGGCTGGCCCGGTTCGGTCGTGGAGTTCCTGAAGGTCGTCGAGCCGCTGCGGGAGTCGTTCCACCTCGTGATCCCATCGCTTCCGGGCTACGGCTTCTCGGACAAGCCGTCCCGGTCCGGTTGGGGCACGCCGCGGATCGCCGCCGCCTGGGCGGAACTGATGGCGCGGCTCGGCTACTCGCGCTACTTCGCCCAGGGCGGCGACTGGGGCGCCACTATCACCACGCGGCTGGCCGTCCTCGACGCCGAGCACGTCGCTGGTATCCACTTGAACATGCCGCTCGTTTCGGCGGACGACATCCGAGCGTGCGGCGAGCCGACACCCGCCGAGCATGCGGCGTTGGCGCGCTTCGCCGAACACCGCAAGTGGGGCACCGGTTACTCCAAGCAACAGTCCACACGACCCCAGACCGTGGGCTACGGCCTCGTCGACTCCCCCGCCGCCCAGTGCGCGTGGATCGTTGAGAAGTTCCACGCCTGGACCGACGAGAACCCGCTCGCGTTCGACGAGATGCTCGACAACGTGATGCTCTATTGGCTCCCGGCCACCGGCGCCTCGTCGGCCCGCCTGTACTGGGAGTCGTTCCGCGATCACGACTTCGCGCGGATCGACGTCCCGACCGGTGCCTCGATCTTTCCGCGCGAGATCTTCCCCGCCTCACGCCGCTGGGTCGAACGCCGGTTCCGCAACCTCGTCCACTACAACGAGCTCCCGCGCGGCGGCCACTTCGCCGCCTTCGAACAGACCGAGCTGTTCGTCGACGAGATCCGCGCGACGTTTGACCGCATATCGTCCGCGTGATGGACATGCGGCGGTTGGATCATGTTGGCGTGATCGTCGACGACCTCGACGAGGCGTCGCGGCTGCTCGAGGCGCTCGGGCTGGTGGAGCAGGAGCGGGGCGAGCACGATGGGCTGCGGCTCGCGTTCTTCTCCGCCGGGAACGCGCTGGTGGAGATCATCGAGCCGACCGATCCCGAGGTGCGCGCGCAGCGGCTCGGTGATGCGCGGGCGCGGATCGAGCACATCGCGTTCGAGATCGGCGATCTGGACGGCGCGCTGAGCGCGCTGGGCGCGATCGGGGTGGAGCCGAACGCGCCCCCGCGGCGGTTGCCGGACCGGTCGATGTTCTGGACCAATCCGGAGACCAGTGACGGGATCATGTTCCAGTTCGTTCAGCGGTCCTGATCCCGAGCTCGTACTCGGCGATCAGGGTGCGCTGGACCTCGTTGGCGCCCTCGACGATCTCAGACACCTTCGCGTCTTTGAACATGCGGCCGACGAGCGACTCCTCGCCGATGCCGCGGGCGCCCTGGATCTGAACCGCGTCGTGGGCCGAACGCATCAGCGCCTCGGCGGTGTAGACCTTCGCCATCGAGCCCTCGGCGCGCGCCATCTCCCCCGCGTCAAGTAGGCGGGCGAAGCGGTACGTGAGATAGCGGCTGGTGTCGAGCGCCAGGCGCATGTCGACGATCTTGGTCTGGATGAGCTGGAACTCGGCGATTGGCTTGCCGTACAGCTGACGGCTCTTGGCCCACGTGACGGACTCGTCGAGGCAGGCGCGGATGCCGCCACAGTGGCGCGCGGCGACCTGCAGCCGGCCGTACCCGACCGAGGACAGCGCCACGCGGTAACCGTTGCCGGGCTCGCCGAGCAGCGCCTCGTCTGACACGAAGCTCCCGGAGAAGTGCAGGTCGCCGACCGAGCTCGGGCGCCAGCCGTGCTTGTTGCGGTACTCGTGGGTTGTAAAGCCCACCGTCCCGCGCTCGACGACGAACCCCGTGATCCCTTCGTCGGCGCGGGCGAAGACGATGAACCAGTCCGCGACGCCGGCAGAGTCGATCCAGGCCTTGGAGCCGTCGAGCACCCAGCCGCCGTCGACGCGCTTCGCACTGCACTCCATCCCGCGCGCGTCGGACCCAGAGCGCGCCTCGGTCAACGCGAGTGCGCCGGTGGTGTCGCCGCGTGCGTACGGAACCAGGTACTTCTGGCGCTGCGCCTCGGTGCCGTGGCGCATCAGCCCGGTGCCGAAGACGGTGCTCACCCCACCGATCAGCCCGGCGAGCGGCTGTGAGTAGCGGCCAAGTTCCTCGCACATCACGGTCAACTGGACGTTGTCCATCCCGGCGCCGCCGTACTCGGCCGGCAGCGTGCCGCCGAGCAGCCCGGCGGCGCCGAAGGCCTCGAAGACCTCGCGCGGGTAGCGCTCACGCGCGTCGGTCTCGACCAGCACCGGAACGATGTGCTCGTGCGCCAGCGCCTCGACCCGCACCCGCAGTTCCTCGTGTGCGTCAGTGAGCCCCAGCATCGATCATCTCCCGTAGCTCGCGGCGTCGGACCTTGCCCTGCGCCGACATCGGCAGCTCGTCGAGGTGCTCGATCCGCTCCGGCCACGTGTGTTTGGCTACGCCGCGCGCGTGTAGGAACTCGCGCAGGTCATCGAGCGTCAGGACGTAGTCGCCCTCGGTGACGACCACCGCGCAGCAGC
>JBEVDP010000128.1:0-7984 GCA_040513235.1 Acidimicrobiia bacterium
GACGTGTTCGGCGCGCTCTCATACCTCTCCGCGCGTCAGGACGACAGCGAAAGCTTCCGATTGTGGGAGGTCGCGGGCGCGGCGCACTGCGACACGTACTTCCTGTGTGCAGCGCCCTTTGACTCCGGTGCACTCACGGCGGCGGAGCTCGCCGATCTCATCGACCGGCCCGAAAGCTCGGGCATGCCGGTGCAGCAGCCGATGAACGCGGCGCCCGGCATGCACTTCGTGCTCCAGCGTGCGTTCGCTGCGCTCGACGAGTGGATCCGCTCGGGAACGCCGCCCGCCCACGCTGATCGTCTCGCAACCGATGGCGACTCGCTCGCGGTCGACGACGCGGGGATCGGACGCGGCGGCGTGCGGACGCCGTGGGTCGACGCACCGACTGCGGTGTACTCCGGCCTCGGCCAACCCGGCGCGATGAACGAACTGTTCGGAACGACACGACCGCTGCCGGACGCGGCCCGCGTCGCCCGGTACCCGGACGGCCGCGCCGACTATCTCGCTCAGTTCCGGGCGGCGACCGCGACCGCCGTCGACGCGGGCTTCGTGCTCGCAGCCGACGCCGCTGAGATCGAAGGACTCGGCGCCCACGCCTGGCCTGCGCGAGCTGTCTGTTCCGGCCCGGATTCGGTTCGTACGCCTCAGACCGGCAGCGGCTCGGGCAAATCATCGAGTTCGGACGCGTCCACCGGTGCGTGGTCGGCTTCCTCGATGTCGGCCGGCAGCAACTTGCGGGCGACGACCGCCGCGATCGCGATCACGACCGCGCCGATCAGGAAGGCGGTGCCCATGCCGTCGACGAATGCTTGCTTGGCGCCGTCGGCGAGGGCCTGACCGCTCGCGCCCATCTGACCCGCCGCAGCCAGCGCGCCGGCCAGTGACGTCTCCGCCGCGGTCCGGGCCGCGTCGGGCAAGCCGACGAGCGCCGGCTGCACCGAGCTGCCGTACTGCGACGTCAGGATGCTGCCGAGCACGGCGACGCCGAGTGCGCCGCCGAGTTCGCGCGTCGTGTCGTTCATGGCGGAGCCGACACCAGCGCGGTTACGCGGGACGCCCGACATGATTGCGTTCGTGAGCGGTGCCATCGCGACCGACATGCCGGCCACCATCACCACCATGGCGCCGAAAATCGTCCAGTAGCCGCTGTCGACACCGACACGGCTCAACAGGAACGCACCGACCGCCAAGATGCCGAGCCCGGAACCGACGACGCGGTTGGCTCCGAAGCGGAGCACCATGCGGGGCGACTGCGGCGACACGATGATCATGACGAGTGCGATCGGCAGCATGCGAACCGCGGTCTCCAACGCCGAGTACCCGACGACGAGCTGCAAGTACTGGGTCAGCAGGAACATCATCCCGAACAGCGCGAAGAACGCGAGCATCATCCCCGCGCTGCCGACGCTGAAGCTGCGGTGCTTGAACCACCGCATGTCGAGCATCGGGAGCCGCGTGCGCAACTCCCACCAGACGAACAGGCCGAGGACCACGATCGCGGCGCCCGCAACCGCGAGCGTCCGGGTCGAGAGCCAGCCGTGGTGCGGCGCTTCGATGATGGCGTAGACGAGGCCGACGATGCCGGCGATCGAGAGCAAGGCGCCGACGACGTCGATCCGAGTTGCCGCAGCATCACGCGACTTGGGCAGCAGCTTGGCGCCGGCAACCAGCGCGACCACGACGACAGGGATGTTGACGAGGAACACCGCGTTCCACGAATAGTGCGCGAGCAAGAAGCCGCTCGCGATCGGGCCGAGCGAACCGCCCGCGCCGGCGATCGCCGTCCAGATTGCAATCGCCTTTGCCCGCTCGCGCGTCGGGAACACGTTCACGATGATCGAGAGCGTGGCCGGCATCACGAACGCGGCGCCGAGGCCCATCGCGGCGCGGCACGCGATCACCGCGGTCGACGTGTGCGCGACGGAACCGGCGACGGCGGCCACGGCGAAGATCCCGAGGCCGAGCTGGAGCGCACCCTTGCGGCCGAACCGGTCGCCCAACGCTCCCGCGGTGAACAGCAACCCGGCGAACACCAGGGAGTAGGCGTCAACGATCCACTGGAGGTCGCTGTTGGATGCTTGGAGGTCGCGGGCCATGGTCGGGAGCGCCATGTTGAGCGACGAGTTCGCGATCATCACGGTGGCGAGGCTCGTGCAGAGCACCGCAAGGATCGACCAGCGGCGGGGGTGGCCGATCAGTTCGTCGTTGAGCACAGCATCTCCAGGCGGGGAAAGAGAGAATCGCTACGCTAGCGTAGCGATTCCTTAATCGTCAGCTCCAACCCTGGCTTGAGACGGCATATTCCGCGACACTTGGCCGTTGCGATCTTGAAAGGAGGCCGTCACCATGACCGAACGCCGCGAACGGGTACGAACCTCCGTGCTCGGCGCCACGCTCGACCTCCTCGATGAGGTCGGTGTCCAGGGCCTCACGTTCGAGTCGGTGGCGGCTCGCTCCGGGGTGGCGAAAACGACGATCTACCGGCACTGGCCGACGAAGGCGCAACTCACCATCGAAGCGCTCTCGGTCATGCACGAGCCGAGCCCGACGCCGAATTCAGGCGATCTGCGGGCGGACCTGCGCGCGTGCTTCGTCGCGGTCTCCGAGCACGCGCTCGACGATCGCAAGGCGCGCATCTTCGCGTCGGTTCTCGACGCGGCGCAGCGCGACCCGGAGTACGCGCGGCTCCACGCGCAGCGGACGGCCGAGAGTCTCCAACCGCTCCGCACCGTGCTCGAGCTGGCCCAACTCCGCGGTCAGTTGGGCAGCGATCTCGATCTCGACGATGTCTGCGATCTGGTGATCGGGCCCGTGATCACGCGGGTGCTCGTCACGCGCCGTCCGATCGACGAGGCGTTTCTCGACCTGCTCGTCGAGACGATCGTCGCGGGCCTCGGCGCACCGGCGCGAACCTCCGCGTAAGCGCACGCCGACTCGCCGGTCAGGACGCTTCGACGTCCCGCACCGAGGAGACCGCCATGCGCACACCGCACCGATTCGCCCGCGCCGCGGCTGCCGCCGTGGCCTTGACCACCGCCGCGACCGCGCTGCCGGCGGGCGCCGACGAGCTGACGAGTGGGCCGGTCGTCGCGCAATTCGTCCCGCCGCTCGCTGAGATGGCGAATTTCGTCGCGCCCGACCCGATCCCCGTGAACGGGTTCGGTGTTTCGGAACTCGCGCCGGTTGCCTCGGCGATGCGCGACTACGTGAAGCACCGCTGTGCGGGCGCCGTCACCGTGGGCGTGTCGTACCAAGGCGCGGTGCTCGCGGAGTGGGGTATCGGGCGGGAGCACGGCCGCGCGGCGTCGCCCATCCTCGACCCCGCGTGCGGCAACGACGTGACCGACCCATACGATGCTGCGTCTCCAGTGGCCGACGAGTTCACGCCGATGCGCATCGGGAGCGTGTCGAAGACGATCAGCGCGGCGGTGATGCGGTGGGCACTGAAGGCGAAGTACGAAGAGCTCACCGGACAAGTGCTCACCGACGACGCGCTCGAAGCGATGCCGCTGCTCGGCGACGACTTCCCCGGCGGCTTGATTCCCGAAGACCTGCGGGCCTTGCTCGCGGGTGAGTTGGCGGTACCGCCGGAGATCACCGAGTGCGACACGCTCGGCGGCGTCGCCGACCCCCGCTGGCAGGACATCACCGTCGGACACCTGCTCGCGCACCGCGCCGGGCTGCAACGCTCCGCGCCCGATACCGCCACGAAGACGATTCCGGCTTTGCCGGTGCTGCGCGGCCTCGACACTCCCGAGGAGTTCTTCGTGCAGAACGCGACCGTGCGCGAAGCGGCCGACGACAGCACGCTCGTCGACGACGCGCGCAACGCGCTGCAAGGCGCGGATCCTGGCACCGTGTACTTCATCGAACCCCCGACAATGGTCGAGGTGCTGAAGATGCTCGCCGGCCGCTGCCTCGAGTTCGAAAACTCCGACGGCGTGACGGTCACGCCGGGCGTGTACCACTACTCGAACACCGACCCCGCGTTCTGGACCGTGATCATGGAACACGTCACCGGCGTGCGGTTCTCGGGCCTCATCGGCGACGCGGCCAGTCACGAGGGCTCGCTGTTGCAACAGTTCTTCGAACAGGAAGTCGGCCTCGACAGCTTCGGCGACGCGGGCGTGTTCCGCCAGCCCGGAACGATCGACCCCGGCGAGCCGACGGTGATTCCGACGCCACGCCATTGGAACGCCGCGCAGAACACATTGCGGCCCTACTCCGACGACGAGAAGCGTCCGCACTGCCGCCTCGAGAACGGCGCGTGCTCGTTCGATCAGTGGCTCGACGGCGACCGCGCCAACTGGAACTGGGCACTCGAGCAGGTTCCGTTCGATCGGTCCGGAGTCGGTGTGGGTGCCGCGACGGGTGGGCTCTCGATCCGGCCCCGCTTCATGCTGGCATTCATGAACAAGTTCCGAGTCGGCGGCTACGACTCGAACCCGACCATCGGTGAGCCCCGCACGGAATGGACGCAGAATGCGAGCCACACCGGCGAGATGTCGGGCGCTCGTGCCGTCGTGTTGAGCTACAGCGGCAACTCCAACGCCAGCTACAAGGTGCCGCCCATCGGTCCCGACGGCCACATCACCGACGACCTCGACCACTTGGTCGCCGGCAGCTTCGATGTCCCCGCCGGCCTCGATGTGTTCGTCGCCGTCAACCAGTCGACCGATCCGAAGTGCCAAGCGAGCGACGCGCTGAACGTTGCTCCCTCGCGCGGCGGTCTCGACGTGCGCGCGGCCAAGACGCTCGCGCACTACGACTGCGACACTGCCTACGGAGTGCTCGACGACTATGTCCTGTACGGCCTGTCACAAGTCGACTGGAATGCGTTGATCGACGAGATCGAAGCCGGCCCGTCGGTCCCCGCCGTGCCGTTCGGTCCGAGCGAGAAGCTGCAGCCGTAACGACCAGCGCCGCCGGTGATCAGGACTTGGCCGGCGAGGCTTGACGGTCGAGGTATGCCGCGAGCTCGAGGATGAGATCTTCGGCGTCTTCGCGTCCGCCGTCGATGAAGCTCGATTTGCGGCGGCGCAAGAACGGCATCCCGAGCAGATACATACCGGGGGATTGAACGACTCCGCCGTCGTGTCGGATCAGACCCTTGCGATCGAGGACGGGCACGTCGAGCCACGAGTAGTCGGGGCGATATCCGGTCGCCCAGATGATCGTCTGGATTTCGCCCGAGGCGAGATCCAGCTCCAGCTTCGGCGACTCCGGAACCCGTGTGGGCTCGAAGCGATGCGGCGGTGGCACGTCGTCGTCGATTCCACTCCCGATCGCCCACTCGTCGATCGTGTCGAGGAGCCGGCCGAGCTTGAGGTCGGCCAGCCCACACTTGTTTCGGAGTGACCCTGAGAACAGGGCCCGACCGTCTCTGATGGCGGCCAGACGGCCGACAAGCGTTACCCCATTGCGGGTCAGCGCGTTGAGGTCGAAGGTCGACCGCTCGGGAGAGCCGGCCAGTTGCATCGAAGGCACGCGGCGGGCCCGCACGATGTCGTCGACGACGTCGTAGCGCTCGTCGAGGACGCCGCACGCCTCCATCCACCACTGGATGTCGCGGTCTCGATAGGTGCGTGGTCCTCGGACGTGCTCGCCCACGGCCAAGGTGACGTCGCGGCCCGAGCCGCGGATCTCATGGGCGATCTGCACGCCGGTCGCCGATGCGCCGACGACGAGGACGCCACCCTCGGCGAGCTGGCCCGGATTGCGGTAGTGCATCGAGGTCAGCGTCGCGACGGTCGACGGCACTGCCTCGGCGTAGTCGGGCACCCGCGGCACGTTGAACGCGCCGGTCGCGATCACGACGGTCGAGCACTGCCACTCGCCTTGATCGGTGAGCACGCGGTAGCCGTCTTCGGCGGCGCGGAGTGACACGACCGTGGTGCCCGTCTGTACGGGGGCAGAGATTGCCCGCGCGTAGGCGGTGATGAAGTCGACGACCTCCGGCATCGTCATGAAGCCGTCCGGGTCGTCGCCTTCGTATTCATAGCCCGGAAGCCGGCACTGCCAATTCGGCGTGAGAAGACGGAGCGCATCCCACCGCTCCGTCTTCCACGAGTTGGCGACTTCCTTGCGCTCGAGCACCACATGGTCGATCGAGCGTTCCGCGAGGCACCGGCTCATCGCGAGTCCGCAGTGGCCGGCCCCGAGGACGACCGTGTCAGTTGTGCGCACGACTCCCCCGTGTTCGCGCGAGGTCGTGCGTCAGACGACTTCCACGTTGACGTTCGTCGGGTTGGTGACGATGTCGTACACCGCCGAACGCTTCTGCGACTGTTCGACGATCGCTCGGATCTCGTCCGGTGTGGCATCGGCATCGATGTCGTAGCTGACCTTGATATCGCTGAACCCGTTGCGAACGTCGCTATCGATGCCGAGGATGCCCTGCACGTCCATCTCGCCTTCGAGGGTCGCCGTGACCCGCCGCAACTGGATTTCCCGGTTTTGCGCGACGGCGGCGATCCCGGCGGTCAGACAGCTGGCCAGACCCACGAGGACGTACTCGACCGGGGTCGCGCCGTTGTCCTCTGACGCGAAGATCTCGGGGTGATCGGCGTCGAACGTGAACTTGGTGCGGTGGCTCTGCTCACCGCCCAGGCCGAAGAAGCCCTCGACTTCGGAACTGCTGTGCGTCCCGTTCTGCCAGTCGCACGTCGCCCGCCAGCGGAAGGTCGCAGCTTCGGGCGCTGCGGTCAGCGCCTCACGCGCCTCGAGCAGCGCTGCGACGTTGACACCGTTGTCGACCGGTGTGTCGGTTGCGGTCATGGCCCAACTCCTTCCCCGCACTTCATACCTGCGGTACGTGACGGGATTCGGGGATTCCGGAATACATTGCACCCGGGCCCTCGCGGCGGCAACCCCCCGCCGGCCGATCGGTATCGGAGGGAGTCATGGCCGAGACCACAGCCTCGACGGGAGCAGCGGTCGCCCGTCGCCTCCTGGACGCGATCGTCACGCGCGACTTCGATGGTTTGAGCGCGGTTCTCGCGGCAGATGTCTGGATGCGCGCGCTGTTGCCCCGGGAGATCGTGGAAACGCACTCCGCGGCGGACGCGTTGGAGAAATTCCGCGGCTGGTTCGGACCTCATGATGCAGTGAAAGCGCTCTCGACCGAACAGCATTCCGTCGAAGGCCGTGAATTTCTTGCGTACAACCTCGTGCTGCGACCGGATTGGGCGCCCGACGTGTGGCACGTGGTCGAACAGTCGGGCTACTGCCGCGTCGTGGACGACCGCGTGAGCCGCATCGACCTCGTGTGTACCGGCTTCTTCCCGACCGACGTCGAACCGCGCTGAGTTTCAGACCCGCGGGAGCGCGGGACCCGGGTTGACGGGAAGCTCGGTCAAGCCGCGCAAGACCAGCCCGTCGCCGTGACCCCAACGCAACGCCTCGACGGGAACCGCGAGCTGGAGCTCGGGAAACCGGCGGAGCAACGCGCTGAGTGCGAGCTGACCTTCCATGCGGGCGAGCGGGGCGCCGAGGCAGAAGTGGATGCCGTGCCCGAACGCCAAATGGTGGTGATCCGCACGATCGACGTCGAGGAGTTCAGGATCGCGAAATCGAGCCGCGTCGCGGTTTGCCGCGGCCAAACACACGATCACCTGAGCACCGGCGGGGATCGTCACGCCGGAGATCTCGACCGGCTCGATCGTGTAACGGAACGTCGAGTGCGGCACGGGCGCGTCGTAACGAAGGAACTCCTCGACCGCGGCTTGGATCTTCTCGGGACTCGCGCGGAGCGCATCGAACGCGTCGCGGTTGCGAAGCAACGCAACGACGCTGTTGCCGATCAGGCTCGCGGTGGTGTCGTGACCCGCGACGATCAATTGGAAGATCGTCGACATGAGTTCCCGCTGATCGAGCCGCTCGTCGCCGTCGCGCGCAAGAATCAACGCGCTGACGAGATCGTCGCCCGGCGTGCGTTGCTTCGTCTCGACGAGCGCGCCGAGCATCGCAACGACCAGGTCGGAAG
>JBEVDP010000129.1:0-11872 GCA_040513235.1 Acidimicrobiia bacterium
GGGCGACGACGCCGTGCTGGCCGAAGCGCAACCGCTGTATCACCCCACCGGGCCCGGGCCCGCGCACCGGCCACTCCGCCCGCGTGGCGCCCACGAGAGGGTCGCTGCGGCCGCGGCCGCGAACGACAATTCACTGTCGCTCATGGCGCTGCTCTGGCTCACGGCCGACCAATTCCTCGACGGCAACCCGCAGGCGGAGCGAACGCTCGGCGTCCTGCACGAACGGGCCGAAGCTCTCTCGGGCCATCATGCCGCCTACATCGCCGGCGTCATGGACGTGATGCTGCTGCAGCGCGCGGGCCGGTTGGCCGACGCCGAGCGCGCCGCGAACGAAGCCTTCGAAGCCGGGATGCAGGTGGGCGACGCCGACGCCGTCGCTTACTTCGGATCTCAGATCGTGATCCTGCGGTGGATTGCCGGTCGGTCGGCCGAGGTGCTCGAACTCGCGGCCGAAACCGCGCAACACCCGACGCTCACGCCCGCCAACCACGCGTTCAACGCGAGCTTCGCGGCCCTCGCGGCCGAGTGCGGCGAACTTGATCGGGCGCGGGCGGCGCTGACCCGCATGCGCGGTCGCTTGCACGCGATCCCGCAGAACAGCGCGTGGTTGGCAACGATGTTCTCGGCTGTCGAGGCCGCCCGGCGCGTCGGTGACCTCGAGGTCGCCCGCGAGGCCGCGGAGCTCCTCGAGCCGTACGCCGACTTCCCCGTCCTCGGGTCGCTCGCGGTCATCTGTCTCGGTTCGACGCGCCGGCCGCTCGGTCTCGCCGCGTTGACGCTCGGTGACATCGACCAGGGAATCGCGTGGCTGGAAGCGGCGATCGCCGACGACGAACGGCTCGGTAACCGTCCGCTCGCGGCCATGACGATGACCGACCTCGCGCTCGCGTACGCGGCACGGAACCAGGGCGACGACCGCCGGGCCGCGCTCGATCTGCTCGATCGCGCGATCCGTGAAGCCGACGCCATGGACATCCCGGTGCGGGCCGAACAGTGGCGGCAGCTGCGAAGCGAGATCATCGAACCGAGCGCCGCACCCGTGATCTCGCTGGTCGACGAGGAGACCGGCACCATCGAACGTCGCGGAACGTCGTGGGTCCTCGGCGTCGCCGGGCGCCAGATCGTCGTTCCCGACCTCCTCGGCATGAACTACTTGGCCCGGCTCCTCACCAATCCCGGCGTCGAGTTCGCCGCGGCCGCGCTCGTCGCCGAGAGCGGAACCGCGTTGGCAGGTGTCGCGGCACCGCGCGACCAACCCCTGCTCGACGATCGCGCCCTCGCCGCGTACCGCCGCCGCGTCGCCGATCTGGAGGACGACTTAGCCGAAGCCGAGCGGAACGCGGATACCGAGCGCGCGGCTCGCGCCCGGCTCGAACTCGATGCGGTGATCGAGGAACTGAGCCGGACGACGAATGTGTTCGGCAAGGCGCGCGCGTTCGCGTCGTCCGACGAGCGCGCGCGCACCGCGGTGCAAAAGGCCGTGCGGCGGACGCTGGCGCACATACAGAACGTCGATCCCGCGCTCGGGGACGCGCTTCGCGACTCGGTCCAGACGGGCCGGACCTGCGCGTACCGTCCTGGCCCCGGCGCGCCCGCTCGCTTCGCACCGCTCTCGGCCGTCGACACCGACCGCTGACGCGTTACTCCTCGGACTTGCGCCGCGAACGCGCGCGGCGCTTGCCTTCGTGCATCGCCTGGACGCGCGCGACTGGGATCGTGTGGCCTTCCTCCACGAGGTCGGCGGGCAGTTGCTGCGGGCTGGGCATCTGCGCCGCCCACGGGTCATCGGCTCCGAGCTGTTCGAGGGCGTTGTGCACGTTGAAGTCGCTCGGTGCGACGGAATCGAGATCGTCCCACCCGACGGGGAACGACACCGGAACCCCGGGCCGCACGCGCGGGCTGTAGGCCGAGATCACGGTTGCGCCACCGACGCGCGTCGAGTCGACGAACACCTTGTTCCCGCGGTCCTCCTTCATGAACGCCGTCGTCGCGATGTCGGGGTCGAGTTGTTCCGCCCGCACCGCAATTGCGCGCGTCGCCGCGGCCGAGTCCGCGAAGTCCGCTGATCCATCGATAGGGACGAAGACGTGCACGCCCTTGGCACCACTCGTCTTGACCGCGCCTTCGAGGCCGGCGTCGGCGAGGGCTTGACGCACGAGATGCGCGACCCGCACCGCCATCGCGAATGAGTCGCCTTCGGGTGGATCGAGGTCGAGGACGAGGTGCGTGATGTGTTCGGGGTCGTCGACCCGCACGAGCGCGGGGTGGTACTCGATGGCGCGCTGGTTGGCGAACCACAGCAACGTGCGGCGGTCGTTACAGAGCGCGTACGACACTTGACGCTTCGATGCCTCCGCCCAGAGGTCGACCGTGCGCACCCAGTCCGGCGTGTACTTCGGGACGTTCTTCTGCATGAATGCTTCTTGCCCGCGGTGCACGCGGATTACAGACAGGGGACGGTCCTCGAGTACGGGAATGATGCGATCCCGCGCGCCGTCGAGATAGTCGATCAGATCCCGCTTCGTCGCGTCCGCGCCGTCGAAGAGCGGTTGATCGAGGTTGGTGAGTGGAACGCCCTCGCGCGTCTCGTCCGGTTTGGTTGCCATCGTCGTTACGCGGGCAAGGCCGGCGCGGTCGCTACGGCGCGGGCCTTCATCGCGTCGGCGTCGCCGGCCACGACCACACCGGCCGCCACCGCGGTGTCGACAGCCTCCGCGTACGCCTTCAGATAGACGTCGCGCGACGCGTACAGGTGCGCCAACTCGTCGGCCGAGAACGGCGTGCTGGTGCCGAGCAATCCGACGAGGAGGTCGCCTTCACGGACGCCGCTGTGGACGGCGACGGGCACCGCGAGGTCAGGGAGGCGAATGCCGCCGCGCGCGTTCCCGAGGGCATCGCGGCGGATCGTCGGCGGTGTTCCGGCGACCATCTCGAGCCACGGCTGCGCGGGTGGTGGCTGCCCGTCGGTCAGCCACCGAAGCATGTGCACGGTTGCGGCCTTGTGCGCGGGCGCGTAACTCAGAACGTTCGGATGCTGCAACGCGTCGAGCGAGAGTCCCGAGCCGCCAGTACCAGCGGACGCGAACGCGACGCCGTCGCGCGCCAGCTGCGTCATCAGGTTCACCATGGTCTCGATCCCGCCCGCGTGCGCGGTTCCGGCGATCTCCCACAGGCGGTAGCGATCCGTGTCGGCCTGGCGGACCGGGAAGTGCGAGGGCGCCTCGGTCTCGGTGTTGAACACGAACACGGGGACGTCGAGGTCGTCACGAATTCGGGCCGAGATCGTCATGGGGATGCCCGCGGCGCCGCCTTCGCGCGGCGGCGTGTTCGTCGTGTCGACGGGATGGGCCCAGCCGAAGTCGACGAGGTTGAAGAACCCGTCGAAGACATGTTCCACCGGTTGCACCGCGTTGATGTAGGTGCGCAGCCGCATCGCCGATTGGGAGCCGCCACGCGCGAGCAAACGCACCGCGGGCAGACCGCCCAGCGGATCGAGCGGGTCGCGCTCTCGGTCGGGTCCGACGAGGCGTGCCGCCTGGGTGTAGATGTCGAACGAGAAGTCGTCGCCGGGATGTTCGAGCGTGCCGTACCGCTCGGGATCCCATTGCTTCAATGCGAACTTCTCGGTTCCGGGAAGCCCGACGAGGCCGACTCGCTGCGCCGAGACGCCGACCCACGCGCACCCTTCGGCAAGGAGGTCGGCGGAGATCGTCGCGATCTCGAAGCCGGAGGTGACGTTGTTCCAGTCGACGACCACCGTGCCGTTGAATCCTTCGGGCGCGGGTCGCACGACGAGCATTCGGGTCCGAAACGGCGCGGTGCGCGTGGCGCGGATCGACCAGCGACCGTCGATGCCCTGTTCCGTTCCCGGTTCCGTGTCGTACGCCGTTGCCGTGCCCTCGAAGAAGAACTCTTCGACGACGAAGTCGGCGCCCGCGACATCGTCGCCGGGCGTCGAGAAAGCGTAACCGCGGGCGCCGCCTGCGACGGGCCCGCTGATCGCTGCACCGGATGACGGCATCCAAACCTCCTCGTTGAGCGCGCGATCTTGGCGCAACCGCCCTCTCGTTGTCGATGGCGCGCGATCATCTGCCATGGCCGCGATACCGCCCGATTACGACTCTGATCCCGACCGATGGAGCTCGTGGGAAGCGCTGGAGGACGTGCATGACATGGTGGCGCCCGACTTGCGGGGACCCGTCCTCGATGTCGGTTGTGGTGAGGGACGCCTGGCGTCGCTCCTCCCGGACGCCGTCGCCTGGGTAGGAGCCGACTCTTCGCCCGCGCTCCTCGCCGAGAATCCGTTCCGTCCGGTCGTACTCGCCGACATGCGCGCGCTCCCGTTCCGAAATGAAGCGTTCGCGGAGGTGGTGCACCTCTGGTGCCTCTACCATCTCGACGATCCCGTGGTTGCGATCCGCGAGGCAGCGCGTGTGCTGCGGTCCGGCGGCCGCTACTACGCGTGTACTTCCGCGCGCGACAACGACCCCGAGATCATCCCGGAGGGTTACCCGCCGTCACCGTTTGACGCGGAAGAAGCCGAGTCGATCGTCGGAGAGGTGTTCTCCGACGTAGATGCGGAACGTTGGGACAGCACGATCTTCCCACTTGAAACGCGCGACGAAGTCCGGGCGTATTGCCGACACCACTACATCCCCGCGAACCGGGCAGAAACAGTCGACCTGCCCCTGTGGCTCACCAAGCGCGGCGTGCTCGTACGTGCGCGTCACGCTTGATACGCGTTGCGCTTTTCGAGTGGGGTTTCGCCGCCTTCGTGGGCGTCGCGGTGGTGTCGCCAGCATCGGAGCTCGCAGTTCTCCAGGTTGGTCGACCCGCCCCGTGACCATGGAACCTTGTGATGGACCTCGCACCAGCCGGGTGGTCGACCGCAGCCGGGGACGACGCAGCCGCGATCGCGCGCAATGAGTGAACGCCGTAACGCGGGTGAGATGGCACGGGTGCTGCGACCGACGTCGAGCGGTTCGGAGCGCCCTTGGGTGATGATGCGGGCGATCGCGGCGTCGCAGGTGAGCCGTTCGAGGGTGGCGCGGCTCAGGGTGCCGCCGTGCGCGGTTCCGCAGCGGATCTCGCGGACGAGATCGGTCGCGCCGCGATCTTCGAGCGCTTCGAGGTCGACCACGATCGTCACGTGCGGCGGGTTCCGACTCTCGGGCCCCGTGGCGTGGTGCGCGGCACCAACCTCGACGAGTTCCACGAACGCGTCGGCGCGCTGTTGACGCTTGGACCGTTGGTCAGCCCGGGCCCGGTTCTTCTCCACAACCGCGCCGACGGCGGCGAGGACCCGTTCGCCTTGTTCGGGGTCGAGGAGGCCGTCGATGGCGACCATCCCGTCGAACGTCCGCGACAGGTGCAGGTAGCGGCGGTCGAACCGCTCGTTGGCGCGCGGCGCGCCACCGCCACCGTCGAGGGCGTCGGTGACCCGCTCCACGACCTGCCGCAACTGGGGCGGTGCGACTTTACGCGCGATCTCGACCAGTGGCGCTTCGACCTCGGCGACCGCGTCGATCCGGGCCGGGGTGGCGGCCCGGCCGATCACCTCGGCATGAGACCGGGAGATCTCGCCGGCCGCGAACGCTTCCGCGGTCATGGGCAGCGACTCGAGCCGGCGCGCGAGGTTCACGGACGTGCGTGCGAACCCGGGCGAGACGTTGCACTGTTCGCGCAGCCAGGCGCAGGTCGACGCGAAGTCGGCGGACCATTCCGCGCTGCGTTCCGCCTCGCGCACGGATCGCAGCCACACGTATTCGAGGCGGTCGATGACGCGCCGTAGCTGCGCGACATCGACGGTTTGTTCGGACGCGACGACCTTGGCGGTGAGTTCTTCGAGCTCGTCGACCATCCCGAACATATGTTCGTATCGTACGGCAATCGACCCTATTTTACAAGGGTTTTTCGTCGTTCGTGTGGAGACCGCGCCGCAACGCGATCATCATCTCCGCCGTCCCGCGGCGCGACACCGCCGCGCTTGTCATGAGCGCCGAGCCGTGGAACGTCCCCGGGTACGAATGCAGCTCGACGGAGACGCCGGCTTCCATCAGCCGCATCGCATACATGATGCCCTCGTCGCGCAACGGATCGAACTCCATCGTCGTGATGTATGCGGGCGGAAGGCCGCGCAGATCAGTCGCGATCGCGGGCGACGCGTACGGCGAAACCTCACCCGGATCGTCACCGAGATAGAAGCGCCAACTCGTGATCGCGTTCGTTCGGTTCCAGATCGGCGTGTCCACGAACGCGCGCATGCTCGGGGTCTCGAGTCGGTGATCGAGTTCGGGAATTCCGAGGAACTGGAAGCACACTGACGGACCGCCGCGATCGCGTGCCAGCAAGACCGTCGCGGCCGTCAATCCGCCGCCCGCGCTCTGCCCGCCGACGCCGACACGCGCGGTGTCGACACCGAGCGCCGACGCTTCGTCGTGCAACCAGCACAGGGCTGCGTAACAGTCTTCGAGCCCGGCTGGAAACGGGTCTTCCGGAGCCAGCCGGTACTCGACCGCGGCGACGACCGCGCCGAGGTCCTTGGCGACCCGCACTCCGAACGCGTGCTCCATCTCGATGCTGCCGCTCGCGAAGCCGCCGCCGTGGATATCGAGCAGTGCCGGTCGCCCACCGGCCGGGTTCGGCGCAATCGGCGCGTAGACGCGCACCGGAACCGGTGGCGCGCCGCCGGGGCCCGGAATCTGGTGGTCGACGATCGTCACGCCGGTCGTGTCGACACCCTCGTTCATCGGCCCGATGAGCGCTGCGGTTGCCGCACGCGACTCCTGCACGTCGCTGAAATCGCGCGCCGGGAGGAACTCGAGCATCGGGAGCAGTTCGGGATCGATGGCGTAGTCCACGCCCGCCAGCTTGCCAGCATCACGCCGACCGCGAGACATTGCCTCCATGGCGCGTCAGATCGCGACGAACCGCACCGTCAGCCGCGAGGAACTGCTCGAGTTCGTCCGCCCGCGCCACCACGTCATCTTCACGACGACGCGCGCCGACGGCTCGCGCCAGTCATCACCGGTGACGGCCGGCATCGACGGCGACGGCCGTCTGGTCGTGGCCACGTATCCGAGTCGAGCCAAGGCCAGGAACCTGCGTCGCAACTCGATTGCGTCCGCGTGCGTCCTGTCGGACGAGTGGAACGGTCCGTGGGTACAGCTCGACGGATCGGCTGAAGTGCTCGACCTCCCCGACGCGCTCGAGCCGCTCGTCGACTACTACCGCGGCATCTCCGGTGAACACCCCGACTGGGACGAGTACCGCGCCGCAATGCAGCGCCAAGGCAAGTGTCTGATCCGTATGCGCATCGAGCGCTGGGGCCCGATCTCGACGGGCGGATTCCCGCCCGAACTCGAAGGCTGAGAACGCCACGATGGACGAGTTGCTCACCCTCGCCGACAACTACCCGCGCCGCTCCGTCGACGCGGGCGAGGTGCTCCTCACCGACGGGAGTCCCGTCCCCGCGCTCTACGTCCTGGTCGAAGGCGCACTCCGCGTCGAGAAGTCAGGCGTGCCGATCACGACCGTTTCGGAGCCGGGCGCGTGTGTCGGTGAGATGTCGCTCTTGCTGGATGTACCGGCGACCGCCGATGTCGTGGCCGACACCGAGTCCACCGTCGCCGTCGTCGACAACGCAGCCGAACGCCTCGCGACCGATCCGCAGCTCGCAATCGCGATGGCCCGCCTCCTCGCGGCGCGGCTGCACGCGATGACGACCTACCTCGCCGACGTGAAGCAGCAGTATGCCGACCATGAAGGCGGGCTCGGCATGGTCGACGTCGTGCTCGAGCAACTGCTGCTGACGGCGGGACCGCGTAGCGAGCTCGGGTCCGAGCGCGATCCGGAGCCCGAGGACTAAGCGCTCGCGAAGGCTTGTTCCTCGGTACGGGCGAGCGACCGCCATGTCGCCTGGCCGGCTTCGGTGTCGAGTTCGATGTGCGCCGGCACGGGCCCGCGCTGGCGGCCCGCGTTGAACACCACGGTCGGCCCGAGCTGATCGAACCAGCTGCCCGCGGACGCGAACGGCGACTGGTGGACGTGTCCGCAGAGTACTGCCATCGGCCGGTAGCGCCGGATCCACGCACCCAGGAACTCGTCGCCGTAGTGCCGCGTGCCGGTCCAGCTCGTCCGCGACGCGTCAGGTGGTGCGTGGTACACCCAGATCCATCGCCGGTCGCCGACGCGTCGCGCGTCGTCGGCGAATTGCATGTCGACCTGCTCGCGCGTACGCGGTCCGTCCCACCATGGGCACACCGTCACGAACACGTCGTCGGTGCTGAAAGACGTGCCGTCGACGACGACACCGGCGGTTCGGGCCCGTCCGAGCCATTTCGCGCCGCGCTCGCCGAGTTCGTTGCGGGCGTTGAGGTCGTGATTCCCCGAGCACGCGACGACCGTCGTCTGCGCAGCCAAACGCGTGAGATATTCGAGGACGACCGCGATCTGCGCGTCCGGTTCGACCGCGGAGGCGATGTCGAGATGGTCGCCGGCGACGACGACGACGTCGTAGTCAGACGCGACGGCCAGCACCCAGTCGAGTTGCTTCAGCGTGTAGTGCAGATCTGAGACCAGCAGGATGCGCACGTCAGCGGAACTCGAGTCCGTCGAACTCACCTGTGTTGCGCCACTCGTCGATGTACGCGAAGTACGCCATCGCGCCGTACGGATAGCCGACGAAGAACTCGCGTCCCGGGCCGGTTTCCTTGCCTTCGTTGTTGTAGTAGCCCGGCGTGCAATCAGGGGAGCCGAGCATCGCGCCCGGACCCGAGAGCAGGAGGTCGATCCACGCGTCCTCCGACTCCTTGGTCACTTCGATCACGTCGTAGCCGTTGTCCAACGCGTGCCTTATCGTCATCGCGATCGTCTTGCCGGCTTCGGTGAAGTTGTGCGGGACGTTCGAGATGAGGTTCGCGCCCTGCGGGAGCTGTACGAGGAACGCGTTCGGGAAGCCGTGCACGTGAATGCCGTGTTTCGTGCGCATCCCGCCGGCCCAGTACTCCGAGAGCTTGAGGCCATCGCGGCCCGTCATGTCGTACCCGGCGCGCCGCGTGTACGGCGTGCCGACTTCGAACCCCGATGCGTAGATGATGCAGTCGACTTCGTGCTCGACACCCCCGACGACGACCGCGTTCTCGGTGATCCGGTCGACGCCTTTCCCGTCGGTGTCGATCAAGTACGTGCCCGGCTCGTTGTACGCCTGCAGGTACTCGTCGTGGAAGCACGGCCGCTTGCAGAGCTGCCGGTACCAAGCCTTGAGATGCTGCGCGGTCGCTCTGTCTTCGACGATGGCGTCGATCCGAGCCCGGATCTCCGACATCTTCTGGAAGTCGTAGTCCTCGAACGCGGCCATCATGTTCTGCGGGGTCATCTGGTCGGGCGGCAACGTCATGATCCGGCTGCGGACGCGCCGCGCGAGCTCGGTCCAGCCGTCCATCACGAGGTCTTCGTCCGCGAAGCCGCCGGTTTGGTTGGCCGTGAAGTTCTCCAGCCACCGTTGCTGCCAGCCCGGCGTCGCGATGTCGGCGAACCATTCCGGATCGGTCGGCCGGTTGTCGCGCACGTCGACCGACGAGGGCGTGCGCTGGAACACGTACAGCTCGCGGCACGCGCGGGCGAGATGCGGAACGCACTGCACGGACGTCGCGCCGGTGCCGATGATTGCAACGCGCTTGTCGGCAAGTTTGTCCATCGGCGCACCGGCCGGGTCGCCGCCGGTGTACTCGTAGTCCCACCGACTCGTGTGGAACGAGTGACCTCTGAACGATTCGATTCCGGCGACGCCCGGCAGCTTCGGCACGTGCAGCGGGCCAGTACCCATCGCGATGAACTGCGTCGTGAACTCGTCGCCGCGATTCGTGCGTACGATCCAGCGCGAGCGCTCGTCGTCCCACTCGAGATCGGTCACCTGGGTGTGGAACAGCGCCTTGTCGTAGAGGTCGTACTGCTTTCCGATGCGCTCGCAGTGTTCGAGGATCTCGGGTGCATGCGCGTACTTCTCCGTCGGCATGTGGCCGGTCTCTTCGAGCAACGGCATGTAGACGAACGACGCGGTGTCGCACTGCGCGCCGGGGTAGCGATTCCAGTACCAGGTCCCGCCGAAGTCGCCGGCCTTGTCGATGATGCGAACGTCGTCGATCCCGGCTTCCTTCAGGCGCGCACCGGTGACGAGGCCTGCGAAACCGCCGCCGACGAACGTAACGGTGACGTGATCGCGCAGAGGCGCGCGCTCGACGACGGGGATGTAGGGGTCGACGAGGTAGTGCCCGAACTGATCCTTCAGCTCGATGTACTGGTCGTTGCCGTCCGGTCGCAGCCGCTTGGCTCGCTCCTCGGCGTACTTCTGCTTGAGCGCGTCGATGTCGATTGTGGTCATCGCTCGTGGTCCCCCAGATTCGCCTTGACCAGGTGGTCAAGTTAGCGCGCTCCCTGCCAGACTGCGCTGACCGACGAGGTGCGTCGGCCGCGGGAGGAGTCCGTCAGTGCAGATCGATGGCAAGAAGGCAGTCGTCGTCGGGGGCGCGTCCGGGATGGCGCGGGCGTCGGCCGAGTTGTTGCGCGATCGCGGCGCCGCGGTCGCGATCGTCGACCTGCCGACGTCACCGGGCGCGGAAGTGGCCGAAGCGCTGGGCGGGACGTTTCACCCGGTCGACGTCACCGACCACGAGGGCGTCGAGCGCGTCCTTGCCGAAGCTGTCGAGCAACTCGGCGGGCTGCACATCGCGGTCAACACTGCGGGAGGCGGCATTGCCAAGCGCACGCTCACCAAGGACGGCCCGCACCCCCTCGCCGATTTCCAGCGCGTCATCGATCTCAACCTGATCGCGACGTTCAATCTCAACCGGCTCCAGGCCCACCACATGTCGGGTAACGAACCCGACGACGGCGAGCGCGGCGTCATCATCGACACCGCGTCGATCGCCGCGTTCGAAGGCCAGATCGGCCAGGTCGCGTATACCGCGGCCAAGGCCGGCATCGCGGGGATGACACTCACGATGGCGCGTGACCTCGGCAGCCTCGGGATCCGCGTCCTCACGATTGCCCCGAGCCTGTTCGACACGGGGCTTACCCACGGCATCCCCGACGAGTTCGCCGAAGTCCTCACCAAGGATGCTGCGTTCCCGAAGCGCATGGGCCGGCCCGAGGAGTACGGTCGGCTGGTAGTGGCCATCGTCGAAACGCCGATGCTGAACGGCTCGTGCATCCGGCTCGACGCGGGGCAACGCTTCGCACCGAAGTAAGGAGTGGTCGGGTGGCTGATCAGGTGACAGTGAGTCGCGAAATCGCGGCGCCGCCGGAGACGCTCTGGGCGATGGTGAGCGACGTCACGCGCATGGGTGAGTGGTCACCGGAAAACGTCGGCGGTGAGTGGTTGGACGGCGCCGCAGGACCAACATCGGGTTCGAGGTTCCGCGGCACGAACTCCAACGGCAAGAAGACCTGGAAAACGGTCGCGACCGTGACCGACTGCGTGCCCGGCAAGGAATTCGCGTTCAAGATCAACGCCGGCGGCATGAGCATCGCGGAGTGGCGCTACCAGTTCGAACCGGCCGCGGGTGGGTGCCGCGTCACCGAGACGTGGACCGATCACCGCGGCGGGGTCGTGAAGATGCTCGGCCGGGTGATCTCGGGTGTCGCCGACCGGGCGACGCACAACCGCGCCGGGATGGAACAAACCCTCGAACGGCTCGCGGCCAAAGCAGAGAGCGCGAACTAATTCCGGTGCTCCCCGTCGGAACCCGGGCGGCCCGAACGACGAGAGGGATGTGGCACAGGCAGAGGCCTCACACGGGCTGCTCACGATCTATGACCGCGCGCTCCCGCAGGTCTATGGCTACCTCCTGGACCGCTGCGGCGATGTCGCCAC
>JBEVDP010000130.1:0-6108 GCA_040513235.1 Acidimicrobiia bacterium
ACCATCGCGTCTCGGCCGGCGGGCGAGGCCAGATCGGCGATCACTTCCGCGTCGCGCACGTCGACGCCGATCACTCGGTGGCCGTCGTGCTCCAAGCGGACCCGGGTCGCCGCACCTATCCCACCGGCCGACCCGGTGAGGGCGATCGTGCCCACCGGTTCAGCTGTCCGCGGGTGCGAGCGCCAACAGGGCGTTCCAGGTCGACTCGCTCACCTTCCATTGGCCGTCTTCTTTGACCATGAGCGCGCTGGTGTCGGGCAGCGCGACCGCACCGCCGAAGCTCAGGTCGTAGATCACCTCGGCTTCGTCGGCGCTGGTCAGGGTTTCCGACTTGGCGGCGGCGCCGAGGGCGTTGGTGGCGACCATGAACGTGTCGTACAGGCCCTGCATCGTCGGCTGCAGCTCGTCGCCGTTTTCCAGGAGTGCGGCGGCGGTGACGAAGTCGGCGGCGCTGAAGGCGGTGAAGAACTGCTCGAGCGCGGCGCCGGCCGCCGCCTTCTCGGCTTCCTCGTCGACCACTGCGGCCGTCGTGTCGGGCGTGTCGGTGGTCTCCGTCGCCTCGGCGGGAGCGGTCGTCTCGGTGGTTTCCGATCCTCCCGCGTCGTCGTCATCGTCGTCGCCGCCGCAGCCCGCGGCGACGACGAGCGTCAGGATTGCGGCGGCGATTGCCACTCGCCGATGCCTGCGCATCCGGTCCCCCTCTGGTCGCGTGCCCGGAGCGATCCTACGTTGGTACGGTGACGCGCGTGTCAGCTTCGTGGTGACGCCGGCCCGGCGCACCACTCGACGCCCGGGGGACCTGAATGCGGCGTGGGCCGGTACGTGACGCTCTCGGGTCGGGCCGCGTGCGCGCGTCGCTGGCGCTCGCGATGGTGGTGCTCCTGGCGGCCTGCGGCAACGCGGGCGACGACGACGATGACGCGGGCGGCGACGCGGGCGGCTCCGGTGGCGCAACGACGACCGGGGTGAGCGAGACCGAAATCCGTGTCGGTGGGCTCGTGTCACTGACCGGGCCCCTCGCGCAGCAGTTCAAGGGGAGTGCCGATGGTGCGCAGGCGTACTTCGATCTCGTGAACGAGCGCGGTGGCGTGCACGGCCGCACGATCACCATGGTCGAGATCCGCAACGACAACACCGACCCGGCGCGGAACCAGGAAGAGGCACGGGCGCTCGTCGAGCAGGACGAGATCTTCGCCGTCGTGCCGCTCGCGACGCCCGTCTTCGCGTCCGCGGACTATCTTGCCGACGCCCAAATGCCGGTGTTCGGCTGGCGGATCCAGGACGAGTGGAACGACCACGAGACGTTCTACGGCCACGTCGGCACGTGGGCCGAGATCGATCCGCCGGGCGATGCCGGGGGCGCGTACGGGCCGAAACGCCTCGGATTCACGAAGGTGGGCGTGCTCGGTTACACCGCACCGCAGTCGGCCGATTGCGCGGAAGCGGCGGCCCGCAACTACGAAGCGGGCGGCCTCGACGTCGTCTATGAGAACACGAGCTTGCCGCTCGGCACGGCCGACTTCACCGCCGACGCGCAGAAAATCAAGGATGCGGGCGTCGAGTTCCTCCAGACCTGCATCGACACGAACGGCAACCTCAACCTGGCGCGGGCGCTGCAACGCGTCGATTACCACGTCGCGATGGGATGGCCGACCGGCTACGAGCAAGAAGTGCTGGCCGAATACGGCGACCTGCTCCAAGACGTCTACTTCGTGCTGCAGCACCGGCCGTTCGAGGAGGCCGCAAGCTCCCCAGGACTGCAGGAGTACCTCACGGAGTTCCCCCGCCTCGCGCCCGACGGCAAGATCGGCAACCAGAGTCTCATCGGGTGGGTGAACGCCAAGCTGTTCGTCGACGGACTCGAAGCGGTCGGACCCGAGCTCACGCGCGAGAAGCTCGTCGAAACGATCAACACCGAGTTCACCGAGTGGGACGCCGACGGCATCATCTGGCCACTCGACTGGTCGGTGCAACACACCGGCCCCAACCCGTACGGCTGCGGCCTGACGTCGGTGACGGTCGAGAACGGCGCGTTCGTACAGGTGCTCGGCAAGCCGTGGAACTGCCTGGGTCGCGTGCAGACCGAAGCCGAGCTCGACGCGTACATCGCCGCCGAAGAAGGTGGGGCTACGCCCGAAGAAGCTGCCGAGGCCGCGCTCGAGGCGAGCGAGTAAGGCGGGCGTGAGCGACTACTTCCCGTTTCTCGTCGCCGGGATCACCGAGGGCAGCATCTTCGCGCTCGTTGCCGTCGGCCTCGTGCTCACCTACCGGACGACCGGCGTGTTCAACTTCGCCTTCGGTGCACAGGCATACGTGTGCGCGGTCATCTACTACGACTTGCGCAAGGAACAGGAGCTGCCGGTCCCGATCGCCTTCGCGCTCTCGGTGTTCGTGGCCGGGCCAGTCATCGGGTTACTGCTCGACCGTCTTATTTTTCGCTATATGACGCGTGCGCCGTTCGTCACCCGGATCGGCGTCGCCATCGGTCTTACGGTCGCGCTCCCCGCGATCGTCGCGCTGTACACCGCGGGGGAGGACAAGTTCGGGCCGCCCGCGGTCGGGCCGACGCCACCGCGCTTCTACGAGGTCGGCTCGCTGTCGGTCGACTCCGACCAAATCGTCGTCATGGTCAGCACGGTCCTCGTCGTGGTCGCGCTCGGCGCGCTGTTCCGCATCACCGCGCTCGGCTTGCAGATGCGCGCGGTGGTCGAGAGTCACCGATTGGTCGAGCTCGCCGGGGTCGACGCCAACCGGGCCAACACCGCGGCGTGGGTGCTGTCGTCGACGCTCGCGGCGCTGGCGGGGGTCGTCCTCGCACCGCTGAGTGCCGGGTCGCTGTCGGCCGGGCGGTTCACGATCCTCGTCGTCGGCGCCATCGCGGCCGCGTTGTTCGCCCGATTGACGAGCCTGCCACTTGCGGTCGCAGGAGGGCTGTTGCTCGGCATCGCCCAAGCGCTGCTCGTGAAGTGGCTCCCACCCGCGAGCGTGCTCGCGCAAGGCATCCGCCCCGCGTTCCCGTTTGCCGTGATGATCGTGCTGCTGTTGTTCTGGCCGGGACTGCGCAACCGGCGCGAGGCCGTCGACCCGCTCGCGGGCGTCGACCCGCCACCGGCCGCGGCCGGCATTGTCGCGGGCTGGCGCGAGCGCCATGCCGCGGTGCCGCTCGCGCTCGGCCTCGGCGTGATCGCCACGGGCGTCGCGCTGATCGTGCTCTCGCCGTTCTGGCAGGGCGTGACCGCGAAGGCGGTGATCATGGCGACGATGTTCCTCTCGTTCGTCGTGCTCACCGGCCTCGCCGGACACCTCTCGCTGTGCCAGGCCGCGTTCAGCGGCATCGGCGCGTTCACCGCAGGGCAACTCGCGGTGGAGCACGGCATGTCGATCATCGGGGGCGCGCTCGTCGGCGCCGCGCTCGCAGCCGCGGTCGGTGCGCTCGTCGCGCTGCCTGCGCTCCGGCTCGGTGGCCTCTTCCTCGCGCTCGCGACGCTCGCGTTCGGCTTGATGCTCGACAACGTGGTGTTCGTGCAGTCGTGGGTCGCGGGGAGCGGGAGTCGTGGGCTCGACGTGCCGAGACCGCTGCTCGGCTCGATCGACTTCCGTGCCAACGGCTCGTTCCTGTTGCTCAGCGCGATCGCCTTTGCTGTCGTCGCGCTCTTCGTGTGGCTGTTGCGCGGCGGTACGACCGGCGGCTTCCTCACGGCGCTGCGCGGCAGTCCTATCGCGGCGTCCGCCATCGGCATCAGCGAGCGGCGGGCGCGGGTCGTCGCCTTCACGGTCGCCGCGGGGATCGCCGGCTTCGCGGGGGGCTTGCTCGCCGCGCAAGCGGGCTCGGTCGCGCCGGTGAACTTCTCGACGTTCCAATCGCTGTACTGGACCGTCGTGGCGCTCGCGGTCGGCGTCGCGACGATCCGCAGCGCGCTCGCGGCCGGCTTGTTGATCGTGTTCGTCCCGGAGCTGTTGGCCGAGCTCCCGGAGCGCTGGGCGGTGTTGCAGTTCGTGCTGTTCGGCCTCGGCGTGCTCGTGCTGGCCCGCCACCCGGAGGGCGCGCTCGAGTATGTCCTGGCCAAGTTCCATATCGGGGCCCGCGATACTCAGGCGGCGCCGCTCCATCCGGTCGCGGTGGGGGAGCGCGTATGACGCGATGCGGGGTTCCGATCGCGGCCCTGTTCGTGATCGGGTTGGGACTGGCCGGTTGTGTCGACCACGACGAGAACGCGCGCGAGTTCTGCGCGAAGAACGAGTCGTTGCTCCAAGCCGAGCGCGACGATGCCGAACTCGAGAAGTCGAGCACGGAACTGGGCGACACCGAAGACGAGATCGAGAACACGATGAAGCACGCCGAGGACGGGACCCGCCCGTTGCGGCTCGCGGCCCGCGACCTCGTGGATGCCTACGCGGAGCTCGCCGATCTCGTCGACGACGACGAGGCCACCGACGAGGAGCTCGACGAAGCTGAAGCGGAGCTGCAGGAAGCACGAGCCGACGTCCGCGCCGCGTGCGCAGACGTGGAGTGATCGTCAGTCGCGCGCGATTTCTTCGACCATGACGCTGTGGGCGCCGGAGTGGAGGATGTCGGGGTCGGCGAGTTCGTGTCCGAGCTCGTCTTCGAGCTGTTGCTGGCGCAGCGACTCGGACTGCGCGTAGGCCATGTCGCGTGGGTAGGTGCGGATCGCGAGCAGCGTGATCAGTCCGCCGACGCCCAGCATCGGCGCGATCGCGAGGAGCGCGGTGCGGAGACCGTATTGGTCGGACAGGTACCCGAACAGGATCGGCGCGACCGCCACGGCACTGACGCGGAGTACCGAGCGGATCGCGGCGGCCCGGCCGCGCAGGTGCGGCACCATGATGTCGAGCCCTACGGCCGAGAGCGGCGCCATCGGGATGCCGATGAGGAAGCCCGATGCGATGAACAGCGGCACGATCACCGGCAAACTGTCGAACCCGAACGAGATGAGGAGGGTGAACACGGCCGCGATATCGGCGAAGCCGGCCATGCGGATGCGGCGGGCGGGGTGGCCCGCCGCGAGTTGACGGTCGCTGAACCGGCCGCCGACCACGATGCCGCCCACGACCGAAAGCGCGAGCAGCGCGACAAGCGACCCTGCGCCCGCGGCGCTGAATCCGTGGTAGCGGCGGAAGAAGGTCGGCGCCCACGACGCGATCGCGGAGAAGAAGAACTCACCCGCGAATCCGGCGACGAAGGTGATCCACATCGTGCGGACGCGCGCGATCTCCCGGGTCGCTTCCCACAACGACAGGTGGCGGTAGTCGCAATCACGGTCGGTCGAGACGGGTTCGTCGAGTTGGGTGGTGGCTTCCGTTGCCGGGGTCACCGTGGTCGCGTCGTGCGTGGCGAGCGCGGCTTCGGCGCCGTCAAGCGCGTCCGGGATACCACGCGGCGGCTCGGGGAGCAGGCGCCACACCGCGATGCCGCAGACGATCCCCATCGCGCCCCAGACGAAGAAGGCCGTCCGCCAGTCGAAGATCGTCGCGAGCACGCCCGCGAGCGCGAAGCCCATCAATGTGCCTATGAGCGCGCCGATGCCGTAGATGCCGAAGACGCGGCCGCGCTCCTTGACCGGGTAGTAGTCGCCGAGAAGGGATGGTGTGCTCGGTCCGTTCGTCGCTTCGATCGAGCCGAGGAACATGCGCGCCGCGAACATCATTGTGAACGACTGCGCGGCGCCGGCCCAGAACATCGCGATCGACCACGGGATGAAACCGAGCGCGATCAGCCACACGCGGTTCCAACGATCGGCCAACCAGCCGAACGGCAGCACCGACAGCGCGGCCACCACGCCGTAGGCGCCGATCAGCCACCCGATCTGAGAATCGCTGACGTCGAACGCCCGCCGGATGTCTTCGATGACCGTCGCGAGGATCGTGCGGTCGGCGGCGTCGACCGCACCGACCGCCATGAGGATGTAGAGGTAGCGCTTTGGATACTTCGGGAAGCGCGCGCGGAGTCGGTCGACCTCGGTGACCAAGCGGGTGCGCTCGGCCGCACTCGGATCCTCGGCCGATATGGCCATCGCACCCTCCGGCGCAGCGCTGGTGTCCGCCATCCTCTCACGTAGAGTCCCGGGCCGTGGACAAACAGCAGCTGCA
>JBEVDP010000131.1:0-7453 GCA_040513235.1 Acidimicrobiia bacterium
ACGCCGGACTGCGCACCCTCTCGGAAGTCGTCGCCCGAAAGGAGCCGGGTCCGGGCGCGTCGATCAACAAGATGTTCTGGTCGGAGTACTCGCGCGACGTGACGGAGTGGGTCATGAACATGCGGGGCGCGCAGTCGATGATCCGGCCCGACGGCGAGAACTACGCGCTGGATCGTTGGCAGTCCGAGTTCCTCACCAGCCGCTCGGGCACGATCTGGGGCGGGACCGCGCAGGTACAGCGCAACATTGTCGGCGAGCGGGTCCTCGCGCTGGCGAAGGAGACGACAGCGGAGCCGACCGAAGGGGAGGCGTAGCGTGAGTCGACCCATGAACGGAGACGACAGCGGAGCCGACCGAAGGGGAGGCGTAGCGCGGAGTCGACCCATGAACATGGGCCTGATGTGGAGGGGAACACGTGATCTGTGAAGGGCGCGTCGCAATTGTCACGGGCGCGGGGCGTGGGATCGGGCGGGGCCACGCGCTGGAACTGGCTGCGCAGGGCGCCAAGGTCGTCGTCAACGACCTCGGCGGCACCGTCGACGGCAGTGGAGCCGACACCGGACCCGCGCAGACGGTCGTCGACGAGATCACGGCGCTCGGAGGCGAGGCGGTTGCGAACACCGACGATGTTGCCGACTGGGACGGCGCCCGCCGCTTGGTGCAGAGCGCGATCGAGCGGTTCGGCACCCTCGACATCCTTGTGAACAACGCCGGGATCCTGCGCGACCGCATGCTCTTCAACATGGAAGAAGCGGAGTGGGACGCCGTCGTGCGCGTACACATGAAGGGCACGTTTGCGCCGATGCGTTGGGCGGCCGCCTACTGGCGGGAGCAGTCGAAGAATGACCGGGCCGTCGATGCGCGGGTCATCAATACGTCATCGACCTCCGGCTTGTTCGCGAATCCCGGGCAGAGCAACTACGGCGCCGCCAAGTCGGGCATCGCGACACTGTCCATCATCGGGGCCAAGGAACTCGGTCGTTACGGTGTCACCGTGAACGCGATTGCGCCGGGCGCGCGGACTCGGATGACAGAGAACCTCGGACCGCCGCGCGCGGCGCCCGAGCCGGGGGAGTGGGACGAGCGCGCACCCGAGAACATCGCGCCGCTCGTCACCTGGTTGGCAAGTCCGCAATCGGCTGAGATCACCGGGCAGGTCTTCCTCGTCGGCGGCGGCCGTATCGCGGTCGCCCGGCCGTGGGCGCGCGGCCCGGGTGTCGACCACGGGGCGCGCTGGGACCCAGCGGAGCTCGGTGCGGTCGTCCCGAAGTTGGTGCGCGAGAGCGAGGGCTAACGTCGCTCGATGGGCGGCATCGAGCTTGTTGTCACCGATCTCGACGGAACGCTCTGGGATCGTCCGGGCGAAATCCATGCCGAGACCCTCGCGGCGTGGCACGAGCTCGAGCGGCGCGGCGTTGCAGTGATAGTTGCGACGGGGCGGCGGGTGACGTCGACGCGCGAGCCGCTTGCCGAGTGCGGACTCGCGCCACCAGCCGTCGTGATGAACGGCGCGATCGGTGTCGACCTCGCAACAGGCGGCCGCTTCCACGAATACGTCTACGACCCGGCTCACGCGCGTGAAGTGCTTCGAATCTTCCTGTCGTTCGATCTCGAGCCGTGTGTGTACGTCGACGACACCGACATCGAAGTCTGCATCGGCGCCAACCCGTCGACGCACCCGAACCACTTGCGCTTCCTTGGCGCGCGGGCGGTCACGCGGGATCTCGACGAGGTCGTTGCCAATGAACGCGTCTTCATGTTCGGGACGATGGGACACGAACTGGATCGGCTCGCACCGCTTGCCGCCGCACTCTCGCCGATGGCGATAGCGCACGCGCAAGGCGACTTTCTGAGTGGCTCGAGCTTCACGGTGATCCCGCGGGGCTTGTCAAAGTGGGCGGGCGTGGTCGCCTACTGCGAACACGCCGGGCTCGACCGGGCGCGGGTGCTCGCGATCGGCGACGGTCCGAACGACGTCGAGCTACTCACGCAGGCGGCGGTTGCGGTCGTCCCCGAACCGGCGCATTCCGATGCAGTGGCGGTTGCCGACCACGTCGCGACCGGCGGCTGGGGTGACATCGTCGACCTGGTCTGAGTAACTTCAGTCGTCATGGCGGTCGAGCGATTCCCAGTTGAAGCCGGGCACATCTTGATGTTCGCCCGCAGCATCGGTGACCCGAACCCCGTGTACGCCGACGAGGAGTACGCGAAGTCGGCCGGCGTGGGCGGGATCGTCGCGCCGCCGACGTTCGTGCAAGCGAGCGCGCAGTTCGATCCCGATTACTTCCTGCGTCCCAAGGTCGGCGCGCCGTGGTTCGGGTCGGGCAAGGAGCCGTCGGGAGTCAAACGTGAGAGCAGCGGCGGGTCCGGCGGCGGAGGTGGGGGCGGCGGAACCGGGCTGCACGCCGAGCAGCACTACACGTATCACCGGCCGCTACGCGCAGGCGACGTGCTCAGCGCAACGGTGCGCCCGGGCGAACGGTGGGAGAAGGAAGGCCGCCGCGCGGGCAAGCTCGTGTTCTCCGAGACGATCACCGAATACCGCGACGAGAATGGCGAGCTCGTCGTCACTGCGCGCGGCGTCGGCGTCCGGACCGAGAAGGTGGTGCAGAGCTGATGGCGCTCAAGGCGAGCGAGTTGACCTCGGGACAGACGTTCTCCGCGGTCGTCGTCGAAGACCTCAAGCGCACCCAGATCGTGCAGTACGCGGGCGCATCCGGCGACTACAACCCGCTGCACACTGACGAGGTGTTCGCGACCAAGGTCGCCGGGTACCCCTCGGTGTTCGCGCACGGGATGCTCACGATGGGGATGACGGGCCGAATGGTGACCGACCTCGTCGGCGACGGGCAGCTCCTGAGCTTCGGTGGCCGCTTCACGTCGCAGGTGTTCCCGGGCGACGATCTCACCACGACGGCGACCGTCGGCGAGATCCGTACCGACGACGACGGACCGGTCGTCGAGCTCACGCTGAGCACAGTCAACCAGGACGGCGCCGAGGTCTTCTCCGGGTATGCCGTCGCCCGGGCCGAGCCCTGACCCGCCTTGGAGTCGAGTGGTCACATAGTGTCCGTTGCACTCCAAACACGGTTCCGGGGGGAAAATGCGGCGGGTACTCGGAGTGCTTCTGGCGATCGCGATCTTGACGGCGTGCAGCGGCGATGACGACGACGCGGTCGAACCGACCGAGTCTTCAGCGGTCGAGGCGACCGCCGAGCCGGCGTCGGACGCCATCGACGAAGGGGCGCGAACTCGCGCCGAGTCCGCCGACGGTTCGCTCGTCCTCGAGTCGATCTCGACCCGAGCCGGGCTCGTCACCGCCGGCGACGTGCTGATCACGGTCTCGGGTCCGGCGATGCCGGAAGCCACCGTTACGAGCAACGGCGACGACGTCAGTTCGCACTTCGTCGACACGCCTGACGGTTGGTCCGGGCTCGTCGACGGCCTGAAGGACGGAGAGAACGAAATCGTCGCGACGGCAGGCGACGAGAGCGTCACGCTGGTCGTCACGAACCATTCGAAGAACGGGCCCGTCTTCTCGGGCCCGCACCTCGAGCCGTGGGTGTGCAAGACCGAGGAAGCCGGTCTCGGCCCGCCGCTCGACGAAGACTGCGACGCGCCCAGCAAGGTCACCTACTCCTATGTGTCGACCGACGGCTCCGTGAAGCCGCTCGACGATCCGATCACGCGCCCCGCCGACCTCGCGACCACAACGATCGACGGTGACGCCGTGCCGTTCATCGTGCGGACGGAACAAGGCGTGATCAACCGCGGCATCTATACGATCTGGGTGCTCGATCCGAATGCCGGCGGCGGCTTCTGGGACGGAACCCGGTGGAACAATCGCCTCGTCTTCCGGTTCGGCGGGGGGTGCGGCACGACCTACAGCCAAGGGTCGTCGTTTGTCGGCAACGCCGACGTCGGCCTCCTCGGCCAGGGCTACGCAGTCGCGACGAACACGCTCGACACGTTCCAGACCGCATGCAACGACACGCTCTCCGCGGAAACCGCGTTGATGACGCGGGAATACTTCATCGAGCGGTTCGGCGTTCCTCAGTTCACGATCGGCGACGGCGGCTCCGGCGGCGCGATCCAACAACTGATGATCGCGCACCGCTACCCGGGAATCCTCGACGCGCTCTCGCCGAGCGTTCCGTTCCCGGATGCCATCTCGATCTCCGGTGGCGTGACCGACTGCCGTTTGCTCGTGCACTACTACGACACGACGTTCGGCGCGTCGCTCACCGACGAGCAGAAGCGCGCGATCAACGGCCAAGCCAGTACGGGGACGTGCGAGAGTTGGGACCAGCTGTTCGTCGACGCGGCCGTCCCCACTGTCGGCTGCGACGCGGCGCTCGACGACCAGGTCTACGACCCCGAGACACGCCCCGCCGGGTTGCGCTGCACGCTTCAGGACATCAACGTCAACATCGTCGGGCGCGACCCGGAGACGGGCTTCGCCAACCGGGCGCTCGACAATGTCGGGATCCAGTACGGCTTGGTGGCGTTGAACGAAGGCGTCATCAACGTCGACGAGTTCCTCTCTCTCAACGAATACATCGGTGGCATGGACATCGACGGCAACCTCGTCCCCGCCCGCGAGGAAGCGACGGAGGAGGTGATCGCGAGCGCGTACACGTCCGGGAGCGTGATCGGTGAGGGGCCGCTGCTCGACGTGCCGATCATCTTGCGCAACCTCTACACCGACGACATCGGCGACATCCATACGCGGTTCCACGCGTTCTCGATTCGCGACCGGCTCGCGCAGGACGGGATCGACGATCCCAACCTCCTGTTGTGGACGGCGCCGACTGGGGACCTCGTGGCGCAGTTGCTCGGCAACGTTGCCGGGGGGAGTGACCCCATCACCTTGCTCGACGAATGGCTCACGACCGGCACCAAGCCCGAACGCGCGACGAACCGGTGTCTGCTCGCCGACGGGACGGAGCTCACAGGTGGTTGGGAGCTGTACGACGAACCGGGCCCGTGCGCCGACGAGTACGCGATCTACGGCGACCCGCGACTGGCCGCGGGCAAGGAGCGACGTGGCGACGTGGTCAAGTGCACGCTCACCGACATCGACTTCGAGACATATTCCGTCGAGTTCACGGCCGAGCAGCAAGCGCGCTTGGAGTCGATCTTCCCCGACGGCGTGTGTGACTGGACGCAGCCAGGTGTGGGCCAGCAGCCTATGGACGGCTCGTGGCCCGATTACGGCCCGTAGCGGGAGGCAGTACGTGTGACGACGTCGGGACGCAAGCAGCTCACGATCGGCAGCGTCGACCTCGCGTACGACGACAACGGTGCGGGTGCGCCGCCGCTCCTGCTCCTGCACGGGTACACGGGCGCGGCGAGCGACTTCGCCGACGTGACGCCGCCGCTCGCGGCATCTCGCCGCGTCGTCGCGTACGACCAGCGCGGCCACGGCGACAGCACGAACACGGGTGACGCGGCGACCTATACGGTCTCTCAACTCACTGACGACCTGACGGGTTTCGTCGACGCGCTCGACCTCGCGCCGATCGACCTGCTCGGCCACTCGATGGGCGGCATCATCGTCATGCGTTACGTGCTCGCGCATCCGGAACGAGTCCGCTCCCTTGTGCTCATGGACACCGCAGCTGCGCCCGCCGGCGCGATGCCCAAGGAGATCCGCGACGGGTTGGTGCAACTCGCCCATGACGAGGGCATGCCTGCGGTTTTCGCGGTCATCAAGGAGTTCCTCACGAACGCGGGCATGGCCGAAGTATTGATCGAGCGCATGCGGCGAAAGTTCGAGCGGCTGGATCCCGAGGCGTTCGGTGCGCTCGCGGAAGGACTCGAGACGTATGTGTCGTTGATCGAACGGCTGCCCGAGATCGGCTGCCCGACGACCGTCATGGTCGGTGAGCTCGACGCCGGATTGCGCGCGAGCGCCGACGTGCTCGCTCAGAGCATCGAGGGCGCGCAACTCTCCGTCATCGAGGGGGCCGGGCACAGCCCGCAAGAGGACCGGCCCGACGAGTGGGTCGCGGTGGTCGAAGCGCACCTCGCGCGCCTCTGAGCCTTGTCCCGTACCGTTCTCGGCCACACGGTGCTGCGCACCGAAGACCGCGCGCTGCTGACAGGTGCCGCGCGCTACGTCGACGATGTGGCGGTGCTGACGGGCGCAGCGTGGGCCGTGTTCGTACGGTCGGTGTACGCGCACGCCGAGCTCCGCCATGTCGACACGGCGGCCGCGCAGGGCGCGCCTGGTGTCGTCGCGGTGTGCGTCGCCGCAGATCTCGACCTGCCGTTGGCGGGTGCGATGGGTGGCGACGGCAAGATGGACCGGCCGCGGCTCGCGACCGGCCGGGTGCGGTTCGTCGGCGAGCCGATCGCGGTCGTGGTCGCGCAGACGCGCGCGCAGGCGTACGACGCGGCCGATCTCGTCGTCGTCGACGCTGACCCTCTGCCACCGGTGGTTGATCCGCTCGCCGCGCTCGAACCGGAGATGCCACTGCTCTTTCCCGAGTTCGGTGCGAATCAGACGACCGGCCCGGTGCCGGCCGCCAGTGGCGACGGTTGGCCCGACGCCGAGGTCGTGGTGCGCACCCGCCTGCGCCACCGCCGCATCGCGCCCGCGCCCATGGAACCGAATGGTGCCGTCGCGGTACCCGAGGGCGATCGACTCACGGTGTACGCAAGCACGCAGTCGGTCTTCGGGGTACGGGGTGAGATCGCCCGGGCACTTGGCGTCGACGAGAACGCGGTGACGGTGCGGGCCCCGGCGGTCGGCGGCGGGTTCGGCGCCAAGGGCGGTGTCTACAACGAGCAGGTGGTCGTCGCCGCGCTCGCGCGCCGCCTGGGCGGGGCCGTCGCGTGGACCGAGACGCGCGCCGAGAACCTGGTGAACATGACGCACGCTCGGGCCCAAATCCACGACGTCGAGATCGGAGCGAAGCGCGACGGGACGATCGTTGGGCTGCGCATCCGCACGGTCGCCGACGTCGGCGCGTATCCCATCCGTGGCGCGTTCATTCCCATGGTCACGCGCTTCATGGCTTCGGGCTGTTACCGAATCCCCGCGATCGAGGCCCTCGCGGTGATCGTGGTCACCAACACGACCCCGACCGGTCCATACCGCGGCGCGGGACGGCCCGAAGCTGCGGCAATGTGCGAGCGGTCGGTGAACGTGCTCGCGGGCGCGTTGGGACTCGACCCCATCGAAGTGCGGCGCCGCAACTTCGTTGCTGCCGACGCGTTCCCGTACCGAACGGCGACGGGCGCGACCTACGACACCGGCGATTACCACGCGGCGCTCGCCGAAGCCGTCCGCGTGAGCCGCTACGACGAATGGCGCGCGGAACAAGCGACGCGCCGGACGCGCGGCGACCGCCGGCAATTGGGGATCGGCCTCGCGAGTTACGTCGAAGTCAGCGGCCGCGGCGGTGAGTACGGTTCTGTGCGCGTCGATCTCGATGGGTCGGCGACG
>JBEVDP010000132.1:0-5209 GCA_040513235.1 Acidimicrobiia bacterium
CCCGTACGCCGCGGTCACCGACGACGAACGGGCACAAGAAGCGGGCCGGTGGGTCAACAGCTTCTTCGTATCGTTCGCCAACACGATCGCGGGCGGATCCTCGGAAATCCAGCGCAACATCATCGCCCAGCGAGTGCTCGGCCTGCCGCGGACCTGAGGTGAGGAGAGTGGCGCAGGTATCCTGCGCCACCCGAACCGGGGCCCGAGCGGCCCTCTGAGCGGGAAAGATGACATCGTGGACTTCACGCTCACCGCCGACCAGGAGCTGCTGCGCGACACTGCCCGCAAGCTGCTCGCGCGCGAGTGCCGACCCGCACTCGTGCGCGCCCACATCGACGATCACGATGCGTACCTCCCGTTGTGGCGCCACCTACGCGACTACACCGCGCTCGGACACGGACCGGCGACCGATCTCTGCTTGTTCCTCGAAGAGACCGGGTTCGCGGCTGCGCCCGGACCCTTCTTCGCGACCGCAGCGTTGTTCGCGCCGCTCACCGGCGAGGACGCGTCCGGCACAGCCGCAGTGGCCGGCGCCGACGGCCGCTGGGTGCCGAACGACGAGCCGGTGAAAACCTTCGTCCTCGAAGCCGACCGCGTCGACCGAATCGCGATCGTCGGCACCGGACCGGCACTCGCCGTCATCGATCGCCCCCCGCCGGAACGACTCCGCTACGTCGCGACCGTCGACTTCTCGCGACGTGTCTTCGAAGTCGACACCACCGGCCTCGCCCTCGACTGGAAGCCAGTCGTGCTCGAACCGTGGTTCGCACGTGCGTCCGTTGCGTTGGCGGCTGAGATGGTCGGCACCGCACGGCGCATCTTCACGATGGCGCTCGATTACGCGAAGGAGCGCGAGCAGTTCGACGTCCCGATCGGTTCGTTCCAAGCCATCCAGCACAAGCTCGCCGAGATGTCGCTCGCGCTGGAACGAGCGGTCGCGGCCGTGCAGTACGCGGCGATGACAGTCGACGCCGCGAGCCCGGATGCGATCGTCGCTGCCCATGTCGCGCAGGCCGCCGCGGGCGAGGCGTGCCGGCGCATCTTGAAGGACGGCATCCAGATCCACGGCGGCATCGGCTACACGTGGGAGCACGACCTGCACCTCTATCTGCGCCGCGCCACCGCCGACGAGTACCTCCTGGGCTCCACCGGCTGGCACCACGACCAGATCGCCGACTCGCTTTTCTAAGGCGCGACCAGCGGCCAGGGCATCTCGCGTTCGGCCGCGAGCGCGAGGTCGAACAGCACGTCGTCCGCATGATGCGGCGCGAGCACCTGCATCCCGACGGGCAGATCATCGACCATGCCGCACGGGATCGACACCGCGGGGTTGCCATAGATGTTGGAGATGATCGTCAGCGCGCCCATGCCCACGAGGTCGGGGAACTTCTCCGAGATCACGTCCGCCAGCGACGACGGCAGATTCGGGAACAGACCGCTCGCGATCCGCACGCCGCCCATCGCACCGCGAAATGCGAGCCGAGCTGCCGCGCTCTTCTTCGCCCAGTCGATGAAGCTGTCCGCCGTCGAGCTCGTCGCGGCGTCGGCCGCGAACGCGGGACCGGGATTCGTGGCCGAGATCACAACGTCGACTCTGGCGAACGTCTCCGCCATCGCGGCGTAGGCGGCGATGCGCTGTTCCTCCGCGTCGGCCGCGACCCGCAGGTTGTACATCGACTCCGACAACAGCAGCCCGAAGGCAACCTCGTCGGTGAGGTCACGTGCACAACCGGGCCAGCGGGGGCCGAGATCAGCGAGCAAGGTCGACAGGTTTCCCATCATCCACTGCACCGCGAGGTTGGGCAGCTTGATATCGAGATCGACCTCGACCATGCCGGTCGCGTCGATGAGTTGCTTGGCCGACACGCGCACGTGCTCTTCCACACCCGCCTCGAGCGTCACACCACCGAGGGCCGGAACGACGGCGACGCGGCGGCCGCGCAGATCGTTCGTACCAAGGTTCGCTTCCCAGTCACCGCGCGCCGGCAGGCTCGACGGGTCGTAGGCGTCGTTCCCGGCGCACACGTCGTAGTACCGAGCCGCGTCGCGCACGGAACGAGCAAGGCAGCCGAGCACGATCGTTCCCGGCCGGAAGTACGCGCCCGGTCCGCGCGGGATCCGGCCGTACGTGCCCTTCATGCCGAGCAGGCCGGTGTAGCCGGCCGGGATGCGGATCGAACCGCCGCCGTCGCCGCCCGTCGCAATGGTGACGCAGCCGCCCGCGACCGCAGCCGCGCTCCCACCCGACGACCCACCGACCGTACGGCCGCGTTTCCACGGGTTGTGCGTGACACCGTTCAGCTTCGTCGCGCTCACGTTCAGTCCGCCGAACTCGCTGGCGGTCGTCAACCCGACGGGTACCGCGCCGCCCGGACCGACGAAGCGGTGCACGACCGTCGACGTGTAATCGGCGACGCGTCCGGCGAATACGACCGACGCCTCCGTCGCGGGCCAACCCGCGACCCATTCGAGCTCCTTGATGCCGACCGGAACCCCGCCGAACGGCCGCGCGACGTCGGCGCGCGCCGCCGCCGCGTGCGCGCCTTCTTCGTCGATGAACGAGAAGCAGTTGAGATCACTGGCCGCGATCGCGGCCAGTGTCGCGTCGAGTTCCTCGCGTGGCGATCGCTCACCCCGTCGGAAGGAATCGACCAACGAGCAGGCGTCCCCCACCCACGGCGCGTCCCCCATGGCGCCCGGACTGTACCGCGATCGCGGCTCAGCCGGCGCGGCCCACAGCCCCAATCCCGGGCGCCAGGCGAGCCTTCGGGCACAGGGCGCCGTGCTGCGGTCTCTAGGGTGTCGGCGTGGACGCCGACGAGGTTGCCGCCCGGCTCGACCTGCGGCCCCATCCCGAGGGCGGGTCATTTCGCGAGATGTGGCGTGATGCCGGCGAGGGCGCCTCTCGTGGTGCAGGCACTGCGATCTACTACCTGCTGCGCGCGGGCGAGGTGTCGCACTGGCACCGCGTCGATGCGACCGAGGTGTGGCATTACTACGCGGGTGCGCCGTTGGAGCTGCGCACGAGCGACGGCTCGTCGGTCGACGCCCAGACCCTCGGTCCTGGCCTGGCCGACGGCGAGCACCCGCAACTGATCGTCCCACCGGACGTCTGGCAGGCCGCGCGCTCGCTCGGCGAGTGGACCCTGGTCGGGTGCACCGTTGCACCTGCGTTCCAGTTCGCGGGCTTCGAGCTCGCGCCACCGGGATGGGAACCGGCGTGATCGCGCGCGTCGCGTGGGCCGTTGTGCTCGGGTGCACGCTCGTCGGGTGTTCGGGAAACGACGACAACGCGTCGCCGCCGACCAGTGCGCCGTCGCAGCTGGCGCAGGCGTTCCTCGACAACCTTGCCATCGACATCCCGAGCGACCAGGCCGAATGCGCCGTCGACGGAATGCTCGACGCGCTCGGCGCCGACGGCGTCGCCGCGCTGCAGGGGGCGACACCACCGAGCGCCGACGCCATAGACGCCCTGGCCGCGGTGATGGACGACTGCGTGCCCGCAGAGACAGTCGAAGACCTGGTCGCGGCGGAGCTCGCGACGACCGAGGACCCCGTGCTCGCTGCGTGCGTCGCCGCCGAGTTGCGGGGCGAGCTGACGATGGGCGACCTCCTGCGCATCGGCCTGCTGTCGCGCGCCGACCCACAGCACCCCGACCTGGCGGGGTACCAGGACCTGATCGTGGCGGCCACCGACCGCTGCGTCACCGGGGCCCGAGCGGCGCGCCCGGCACTACACTCCTGACGCACGTGTCAGGTTTCGTTTCCTGGAGGCTGCGATGACGAATGTCGATCTCATTCGACTGGCGGGCAGCCGGGGCCGCATCTCCGAATCGCCGACCGTCGACACGGTTACGGCCGAGGTCGTTCGCGGTGGCATGGAAACGGTGTGCTTCGAGATGGCGGAGTACGTCTCTCGCACCGCCACGACGCCGATCCTCAATCAGTCGAACGAGCGCAACGCGACCGTGCTCGACGCGCGCGGACGGCTCGCCGCGCTGTCTGTCGGCATTCCGCAGTTCATGTTGACCTCCACGCTGCCGGTGCGCTTCGCGCTCGATTTCCTCGGCGTCGACGAGTTCCGCGACGGCGACGTCTTCGTCGCCAACGACCCGTACCACGGTGGCGGCCACCTCCCCGACTACAACGTGTTCTCCCCGGTATTCGCCAACGGCAAGATGGTGCTCATCGCGAGCATCCAGTGCCACCACGGCGACACGGGGGGCGCGGTGCCCGGCGGCTACAACGTCACTGCGAACGACATCTGGGGCGAGGGCGTGCGTTGGCCCGTGGTGAAGGTCGTCGACCGCGGCGTCGAGCGGCGCGACGTTCTCTATGCCCTCCAGGTCAACAACCGCATCCCGTCGTACATCGGCGACCTCCGGGCGCAGATCGGTGCCGCGCAGCTCGGCGTGCAGCGCCTCCGCGACATTCTCGAGCGCTACGGGACCCAAACGGTCGAAGACAGCGTCGAAGTGATGATCGACTACGCGCGGCGGCGCTTCCGCGAGGAGGTCGCGGCCTGGCCCGACGGATCGTACGAGGCAGACGCGTTCGTCGATCACGACCCGCTCGGCCATCCCGACATTCGCCTGCACGTCAAGGTCACGGTCGCGGGCGACCAGTTGACGATCGATTTCACCGGTACCGACACCCGGACCGAGCTCCAGGCGTGGTCGACCTACGGGAACACGCGCGGCTACACGGTCGGTCAGATCGCGTCGATGATGGATCCCGAGATCCCGAAGAACGAGGGCTTCTTCGAACAGATCGAGTTGATCGTGCCGCCCGGCTGCGTGCTGAACCCCGACGGGCCGCGCCCCGTGTCGGCGGGCACGCACCACCCCGGCGCCGACATCGGCGAGGTGATCGCGGTCGCGATGCAGCACGTCCTTCCCGACCGGGCCGTGCCGCAGACCTACAAGACCGGCATTCCGACGATCATCACCGGCGTCGACCCGCGCACTGGCGCCGCGTTCACCGATCACTCGGCCGAGGTATACGCAGCGTGGTGCAACGCGTCGCAGGGCATGGATGCGTGGGGCGCGCTCAACGCATCGTTCGGGAACCTCTGGAAGGCAACCGCGGAGATCAACGAGTCGCTGTACCCGCACATCCAGTGGAGCCGCGACTACCGGACCGACTCCGGCGGCGCTGGCCAGTGGCGCGGCATCTGCGGCAGCCACTACGAAAAGGAAGTGTGCGTCGA
>JBEVDP010000133.1:0-14529 GCA_040513235.1 Acidimicrobiia bacterium
GAACCGCTGACTTCCGCCGACAGCGGACCTTCGAGGCCGCGCATCGATACTGCGGTGACGACGTACGACCGCGGCCCCGCAGTGACACCACTGCTCGGCCAGGGCCAGAAGTCCGGGGCATCGACGATCGCCAGCTGACCCGCAACCTGAAGACCGAGCGCCGCGTCGGTCACGATCGCGAGCATCCAATACGTCCCCGTGCCCTTGCGTTCGTAGACGCGATAGAACGCGACGTTCGCGCTCGCGGGCAGCGGGTCCCACGACACTGTGATCTCACCGCTGCCGCCCCCAGGTTGCGCGTTCAACCCGGTAACCGCAGGAGGCGGCGGACAGCACCGCCAATGAGACCACCAGTCCCGCAATGAGTGCACGGCAGCCGCCACGGCCGCGCACGCTAGTTGCGGCGATGGTCTTCGTCGAGCGCTCGGGGCCGTGCTTGTTCGCGCCCACACGTTCCCGGGCGAATCGATGTCCGCGGGCGGTACCGATCAGCTCGAGAATCGACCCCGTCGCCGCCGCGATCGGTTGCGAGCGGGGCCGGGAGGAGTACGAGTGGCTTGCGGGCCGGGAGCGACCGAAGCGCGGGTTCCATCTCTTCCTCCTTTCCGGACGGGCACCGTGCTCGCAAGTGATTCGGTGCTGCGAAGCACGCGGATGTCGGGATCGGACGCGGCAGCTCAGCAGGAAGACGCGCCGGCGTCGGGGCGCACGACGGGCGCGAGCGGCGGTATCGACGGCGGGAGCGGGTACGCGCCCGCTGCGATCGTGCGGCCGAAGTCCTCGGTGATCCAGATCGACCGGGTAGGCGCGCAATACACGGCGATGCCGACGCGATCCCATGCCGGTCCCAAGAGGTTCGCCCGGTGTGCGGCCGAGGCCATGAACGCACCATGGAGAGATCCGGCCGTCACGCCCGCTGAGCCGGTGGCGATGTTCTCGCCGACCAGTCCGTACGGACCAAGGAGTCGCCCCAGGTCGGAGTGGCGGAACCCCGAGAGGCTCATCGTGACGCTCCAAGCGCGCGAAGCATCGGCCAGCGTCGGATCCCACACGAGGGCCGGAAGTCCGCGCGCGCCGCGTTCGTCGTTGACGCGCTGGTACATCTCTGCTGCGGCCCCGATGAGCCCCCGCGTGGAGCCGCTCCCGGCGCCAACGGTGTGACCATCGGGCGCGACGACGACGAAGCCGGTGCCCGACGGGGCGATCCCGACAACCGACGCCGAAACGCGGCCATGCATCGCGCCGTCGACTCGCGCCAAGCCGAAGGCGTGCACGTCGCCGGTGGCGGAAGCGAGCCAGTAGCCGGCGCCGGCCCCCGCGATTCCGACGACCGATTGCGTGCCTCCGGCGCCATAGAACGCCGCGTCGCCGAAGGCGAAGATCCCGCCGTCGGAGGCGGCGAGCCAGTAGCCCTTGCCGGTGGAAGTCGCGGCAATCCCGACGACGGGTTGGTTGAGTCGGAGCGCGCCGGTGGAGCCATAGAACGCCGCGTCGCCGAAGCTGAAGATCCCGCCGTCGGAGGCGGCGAGCCAGTAGCCGTTGCCGGTGCGGGTGGCGGCGATCCCGACGATGGGTCGGTTGAGCCGGAGCGCGCCGGCCGAGCCGTGGAACGCGACGTTGCCCACCGTGAACACGCCGCCGTCGGATGCCGCGAGCCAGGAGCCCGCACTCGATGATGCGATGGCAACGATCGGTTGATTGAGTTGCAGCGCGTCCGCCCTGACGCAGGGTTCGGCTATCACGACCGAGACCAGCACGGCGGCTGCGCTCGCGAGCGCGCACCTCGTTGCACCGCGGCGCCGGAGCATTTCGCCTCCCCCCGCAGTCGGGGCAAGGTCGAACGCACACCACAGCAGCACCGTCGAACACTTCGTGTGCACCGCCAGTGTGAACGACGCCGCGCCGGGGCCGCCAATTCCTGGACATTCCTGCCCGCACGATCGCGCTCGGTTGCCGGGAATGACTGGTGTGCGAAAATGTCAGTTGCGCGCGCGCAGGACACCCACTGCCACCGAGTACGCGACGCCGCCCACCATGCAGACGAGCGCGAACATCGTCGGATCTTCGCCCCGCGCGAGTTGCACGATCGTGCCTGCGATCGCGAAGGCGCCCATGGCGAGTCCGGAGATGGCGGTCGCGCGCAGGTCGACGGCACGCTGGCGTTCGTCACCCTCGGATCGGAGTAGCGCAGCCACATCGCCAGACCGTCGCGACCACAGCCACACGCCGACGCCGGACAACAGGTAGAACGCGGCGAGCACCACGGCGCCACTCGGGTCGCCGCCGATCGCGGATGCGACGGCAATGCTGCCGCCGAGCACCAAGAGGACTGCGATGCCCAATGTTCGCTTCTGCATGATTGCTGCCTTCATCAGTCGCCGTCCTCCAACTCGAAGATGTCTTCGACCGGTTCGCCGAACAGCTGCCCGATCCGCAGCGCGAGCGGGAGTGAGGGGAGATAACGACCGGTCTCGATCGCATTGATCGTCTGGCGCGAAACGCCGAGCTCGGCGGCAAGCTCACCTTGGGAGTGTTCCCCGCTCGTCCGCAGTTCTCGTACGCGGTTCCGCACCGGTGTAAAGCTAGCTTGACAGGTATCGGGTGTCAAGCGTGCTTTACACGCGCAGCGGTGAATCTTGAGCAAGTTCTACTCACGACGACGCGGTGGGGCTCGTGGTTCCATGCGGACCATGGACACATCCAATGCAATGCCGGGCCACCCGCCGACCCGAGAGCAACTGATTCGAGCGCGGGCGCCGCGCCGTCGAACGGAGAACACGATGAACGTCGAACGCAACCGCGCGGCCGTGCTGCGCGTCTACGAATGGGGCTTCAACCAGGGCCGGCTCGATGTGGTCGACGACTGCATCGCGCCCGGCGCCGGCCACGAACACGCGCTCGCGGCCGACGAACCGGACCTGGCGACCCACGTACGCAACGTCATTCTCATGTTGCGGGCCGCCATGCCCGACCTGTACGTCACCATCGAGGACTCGGTCGCCGAAGGAGACCGAGTCGTCGTCCGGTTCCGGACCACGGGAACGCACAGCGGGAGCCCGCTCTTCGGGGTGCGGGCCCGCGGCAAGGCCGTCGATGCGGCGGGCTTCCATGCGCTCCAGTTCGACGACAAGGGCCGCGCCGTTCGGGACTGGGTGATGCCGGGCGTCGACGAAATCGTGCGTCAGATCAGTGCGGCGTAGCGTCCGCTCGCGAGTGACAGTCCGGCGGGGCCCGCGTAGGTTGAACGCATGGCCGAGAACGGGCGCGCTGATGGGTGAATTCGTCGCTATCGACGGGCACCCGACCTGGGTCGAGGACACGGGCACCGGAACGCCAGTGCTCGTGCTCCACGGCGGATTCTCGAACAGCGACGGTCTGGTCGAGGTGTTTGCGCCGCTCGCCGCCGACTACCGCGTCATTGCGTTCGACCGTCGCGGTCACGGCCGCACGGCCGACACCGACGCGCCGTTCCACTATGCCGACATGACGACCGAGACCGCCGGCGTCCTCGCACACGCGGGCGGCGAGGCCGCCCACATTGTCGGGTACAGCGACGGCGGCATCATCGCGCTCCTGCTGGCATTGGCGCGGCCCGATCTCGTGCGGTCGCTCGTGTTGATCGGCACGAACTATCACTACGACGGCGTTGTTCCCGGCACCTTCGAGGACTTCGGCCACGACTCCGACAGCTTCGCCTTCCTGCAACCCGGCTATGCCGAACGTTCGCCCGACGGCGGCGACCACTTTGCCGTCGTCGTGGCCAAGGGAGTGGCGATGTTGACGACGGAGCCGACGCTCACCACCGATGACCTCGCACGCATACCGATGCCTGCGCTCGTTATGGCGGGCGACGATGACATGGTCGAACCGGCGCACACGCAGTCGCTCTACGAGTCGCTGCCCAACGGACAGCTCGCGGTGGTGCCCGGCGCGTCGCACGTCGTGCCGTACGAGAAGCCTGCGCTCGTCGCCCAACTGGTCGCCGAGTTCCTAGGGTCGGGCGGTGAGGTCGCGACGATGATGCCCGTGCGGCGCGCCTGACTCAGGCGTCGCCGCGCTTGCGCAGCATCTTGTTGATCTCCGAGAGGTGGAGTTCCTCGTTGCGGATCATCTGGCGCGCGAATTCTTCGAGCGAAACGCTTCGTCCTTCGCACTGTGTGAGGAGTCGCTGATACAGGTCGATGCCGTGCTGTTCATGGAGCAGCATCTCCTGCATCATCTCGTCGACGGTTGGATGATGCGTTCCGACCAGCTCACCGATACCAAGCGAGACCTTCGCGCCCAGGGTCGTCACCTCTTCACCCGCGAGCGCGGCGTGCGCGAGTGATTCAGCGGCCTGCTCGCGCATCCACTCCATAATGGGGATGCGGCCATGGCCGAAGACCATGAGCGAGTACTGGGTGTAGCGCACGGCGCCGGCGAGCTCGAGTTCGACGATCTCGTTCAGCGTCTTGACGGCATCTTCGGTGTCGAGTTCCACAACATCCTCCCGTTCGGAGGTGTCCTACCCAGATGAGGCACCTGGCACGTCGATCGACCCGATCCGCGCTGATATCTCCGTCAGGCTTCGACAGGGAGGTCCGCGCAGGTCGCGCGGTACGGCGCAAGATCGCCGATGTGGGTGTCCCACTCTTCACGCGTGAGATTGCGACCCGCGACCTCGCACGCGGCCGTCTCCCACCGCGCCGGATCGAGGTTCCAGATCTGCACGCCTTCGCGCTCGAGGCCACCGCCGATGGCGAGGATGCGCCCGTCGAGCGAGAGGGCGAAGTCGTTCCACTCGTCCGGGTCGAGCTGGATCGGTGTGCCTATCCGAGTGCCGGTCGCAACGTCGAAGATCGTGACAGCGAGATCGCCACCGCCGGTGACGACGAGTGACCCGTCCGCGCTCCCGTGGATGCGTTGCACGTAGCCGCGGCTTCCTCCGAATGTGCGGATCGGTACGAGCGACTCGAGGTCGTACTGGGTGACGTCGCCGCCGTACGTGCTTGCGAACAGCTGATCGGCAACGGTGATGAAGACGCCCTTGTCGTCGTCGCCCGGAATCTCGGCCACCTGCTCACCGGTGTCGCCGTCGAAGAGGAGCGCGCCGCTGTCGCGGCCGACGCCGATTCGGTGGCCGGTGCGACTGATGGCCAACGAGATGGAAGAGTCGATCGCGATCGGCGTGCCGAGACGGCGCGTGTCGAGGTCGAGTGGCGCGATCGTCACCTGCTCGCCGTCGTCGTATTGGAGGAGCGCGGCTTCCTTGCCCGTGTCTGTGATCGCGTCGACCGGGATCGGATCGAGGATGAAGTCGTCGGAAACCGCGCTTCCGCCACCGAGATCGACGTGGCCGAGTTCGATGGTCCCCTTGTCGTCCGCGATGGCGCCCCCGACGGTGTCGGCATCGAGCCACGCAGCGGTGAGGAGGCCGTCGAGGTCGTGGACGATCTCCCCCGTGGAAGTGTCGACGACCTGGTTGTCGGAAGTGGGGAAGATGCCCCGGTCGACGATCACGTACTCACCCGTCTCGTTGGTATCGACGACGTCCCAGCCGGGCGCGACGAGCCGGGTGATCGGGCCGGAGCCGTCGAGTCGCCAGCGCGCGACGACGGGTTCGTTCAGGCTGAAGCTGACGAGCTCGGTCCCGCCGCGGGCCGATTGCAGCGCACCGGAATTGCCGTTCTGGGCGTCGAGATTTCGGAGAACGACACCCGTGCTCATGTCGCGTTCGGCGAGACGGCCGAATATGTCTCCGCAATAGAACGTGTCCCGCTCCGGGATGGCGACGAAGTTCGCGCACACTTCCGTTTCGTCGTGTTGCCAAAGAACCGCACCGTCGTCGATGCCGATCCGCGCGAGACCGAGCCGTCCTACGGTGAGCATCGTCGCATCGTCGAGGGGGCGGAGCAGCGTGACAGTGTCCGGCGCCACTGTCAGCGTGCGGTGCAACTCCATCGTGTTGGTATCGAAGAAGCGCACCGATCCGTCAGGCGTACCGACGACGAAGTCGGTACCGACGACGGCGACCCCAGAGATTGTCGGCTGATCGCCCGTCACCGTGACCCCTGGTTCCGTCGCGAGGGTCGACCCGGTGGTCGCGTCGACGACGACGAGTTGCCCGTTCATGTCCGCTTCGTCGACTGAGAGCGCGAGTTTCGTTCCGTCCCCGGTGAACGCGACCGACTCGACCCATCCCTCCACAGCAATCGCCGGGAACCGTTCGGCGTTGGTCGCGGTGTCGTACACCGTGACTGTGCTGAGGACATCGTCGTCGATCCGGGGAAAGACGACGTGCGCAACGAGGGCGCCGTCGGCAGATGCCACGATCGGCCCGGTGTCCTGGGGGCCCGTTCCCGCCGAACCCATCGGCGCGCCGACCTCGCCCGTTTCGAGGTCGTACGGCTGTAGCCGGGCGTTGTTGCTCGAAAGATACGCCGAGGAGCCGTCGGGCAGCACGACGCCGGAGTTCCCGACGGCGCCGTCGATGGGATGCGCGTCGAGAAACCCTTCGCTGTCGGTGAACGTCGCGAGCAGGGCTGACCGCGAGCGCGGCGTGTCGGCGAGCCGGAATGCCTCGACTGCGAGGAGCGCCGCGAGGTCGCGTTGGTTCGTTCGAATCGACTCGGATTGACCGACCAGACCCTCGATGCGCGCCGCACGCGCTGCATCCTCGGCGGCGTCGCGCGACTCCTCGGCCGCATCCTGCGAATCCTGGGCGTCGTTGCGCTGGCCGATCGCGACCACGCCGACCACCAGCGCGATCACGGCCAAGATCGACGTGGCACTGACAAGAATGCGCAGGCGCCGCGTGCGCCGCCGCGTCTCGGACGATTCGCGATTGCGGAGCGCAAGCCCCGCATCGACGAACTCTGCCTCTCGGGTGGGGAGGCGCTCTCGGCCTGCGAGATCGACCGCGGCATCGAGCCGCAGCCCGCGGTAGAGGTCGGCGTCGCTGCGTCCGTCTTCGTTCCATCGCTCGGCCGCGCCCCGCAGTTCCTGGCGCACGAGGAGTTCGGCCCGTTGCTCGGCGATCCAGGAGCCGAGCCGCGGCCACGCGCGCAGCAGCGCCTCATGGACAAGCGTGATCTGGTCGCGGTCGACGACGAGCAGGCGGGCGTCGGTGAGTGTCGCGACGACATCGGAAGCCCGCTGCGGGTCGACTTCAACGAGTTCGTCGCGGGAGGCCCAGCGACGCGCGTCTTCGCCATCCGATCGCAGTTCGACCATGCGCAGGACGACGCGGCGCGCCACTTCGTTGCCTTCGTCGTCGAGCGCCGACAGCGCGCGCTCGGCCGTGGCCGCGATCGCCGAATGGACGCCGCCCGACGCGCGGTAGCCCGCAACCGTGATCCGCCGCCCCTCGCGCCGCGACCATGCCTCGCGCAGCGCATGTCCGAGGAGCGGAAGCGCTCCCGGAGCGTCGCTGAGTTCGGCGACGATGAGTTCGGCCAGGCCGGGTTCGACGAAAAGGCCACAGCGGCGCGCCGGCTCCTCGACGGCGCGGATCAGATCCTCCTCGCGAAGCGCGCCGAGCAGTACCTGGCTGGTCTCCAACCGGCGCGCGAAATCGGGGAACGCGCCGAACTCGCCGTAGAGGTCGGCCCGCACGGTCACCATGCATCCGCCGGGGTGCGCGTCGATGCGGTCGATGAACGCCGTGCGATCCTCAGGACCGCAACCGAGCGTGAAGAGCTCCTCGAGCTGGTCGACGATGAGCACGGCATCGGGACGCTCGGTGAGGCGGGCTGCGTCGAGCGCGTCGAGGGGCTGCGCGCCGGGGCGCGTGACGATTGCGTCCCCGACACTTGGCGCAAGGCCGGCCAGCGCGACCGACGACTTGCCGCTCCCGGACGCGCCGACGACTGCGACGAACCCGTTCGCCCGCAGCAGCTCCGAGCAGCGGGCCACAACATCTTCCCGTCCGAAGAACAGATCGGCGTCGTCGCGCGAGAACGCTGCGAGGCCGGGGTACGGGCTGCGGGTGGGATCGGGTGGCGCAATGACGCCCTCGGCGACCACGGCAACGAGGTCGTCGGTCCCGTCGATGCCGCGCAGCTGGTTCGATCCGAGCGCGAGGAGCTCGACGCCCGGGGGTGGCGCCACGCTGACCACGGACGCCGTCGACGCCGACAGCAGGATCTCGCCGGCACTCGCGAGATCGCGTATCCGGGCCGCGCGATTCACGGTCGGGCCGAGGACGTCGTCATCGACGGTCACGAGCTCGCCGGTGGCCAGACCAACACGAACATGGACGCCGTTCGGCCGAGCCGAGAGCGCGCGCTGCAACGCGACTGCGGCGCGTACCGCGTTGATCGCATTGGTGAACGTCGAGATGGTGGCATCGCCTTCGACGGTTGCGCCGAGCCGTCGCCCACCCTGATCCTCGATGCTGCGGTCGATCGTCAATTGCAAGTCCGCGAGCAGCGCGGGAACGCGCTGCGGTGTGCGCTCCCACAGTTCCGTCGACCCAACGAGGTCGGTGAGCATCACGGTGCCCACGCCGGTTGGCGTCTCGTCGTCGAAGCCCGCGCGCAAGCGCTCGACCAGGACGCCTGGTGAGTCGGGGCGACGCGCCGGATCGATGGAGAGGGCCGCGCGCAGCGCGGTTTCGAGCCGCCCGGCGACGTCGCTCGGGACTCCGTTCCACTTCGGCACGCCGCCAGTCGGTGCCTCGCCGGTCAGCAGTGCGAACGCGGTTGCGCCCAGGCTGAACACGTCGGCGGCTCGTGTCGACACGGTTCCACCGGCTATCTCGGGCGCGCGGAAACCCGGAGTACCACCGCGCGCAGCTTCCGACATCGGGACCGAGGACGAGCCGAGGTCGACGACCACGACCCGGCCGGTCCCGTCGATGATCAGGTTGGCCGGTTTGACGTCGCCATGTACGACACCGTGCCCGTGTAGGAACGTCAGCACCTCGGCGGCCTGGGCCGACCACCGCAACACGCTCGAGACCGGAAGCCCTGGGCGACCGGCCTCCGCCAGCACGCGCGCGAGGTTCATCCCTTCGACCCAGTCGAGGACGAGGACGTGGCGGCCTCGATCGAACAGGTCGTCGCGCGCGTGCGCGAGCCCGGGGTGCGGCGGCAACGACAACAGCGCGCGGGCTTCGACGAACAACGCCTCCGGTTGCTCGCCCGGGGGGACTGGACGGATCTTCAGTGCGACGAGGCGATCGTGGCGGGTGTCGACGGCCTTGACGACCGTCGCTTCACCGCCGCGCCCGAGAACCTCGATCGGTTCGTATCGATCGGCGATTCGGTGGTCATCCATCGGTGGCTCGGAGATCGGCGAGCGTGACGACCCCGGCGTCGAGCGCGGCGTTGGCCAGGCGCGACCGCCGCCGCTCGGCGCCGTCGATGCCGAACTTCTCGGCGAGGTTCGCAAGATGCTGCTTGATCGCGTTCTCGGTGACGGCGAGGGCGCTCGCCATCTCGCGCACCGTGGCCGGTTCGGTGAACACGTCGCCGTTCGCCAGCGGCGAGCACAGGGCAACCAAGACGTCGTGCTCGCGAGCCGTGATGGCGGGCCGCTCGACGACCGTCTCGGTGGGCTTCCCGCTCGGTGATGTCTGCCCGCCGAACTGCAGGCGGGCCCGGCCGAGCAGGAGCTCGTCGGCCGGTCGCAACGGCTGCGTGCTCGTGAGGCGACGCCCGTTCACGGCCGTTCCGTTCCGCGACCCGCAGTCCTCGACGAACCAGCGCCCGTTGAGCTGGTGGACGATCGCGTGGACCCGAGAGACCGACGGGTCGTCGATTACGACGTCGTTGTCGGGCGCGCTGCCGACGGTCAGCCGATCGCCGTCGAGCAGCAGCACCCGGCGCTCGCTCCCGTCCCACCAGTCGAAATACGCGCTCACGGCCGTCATCGTGGCCGAATCGCACGGCCCGCGCCCTGTCGAATCGACCAGAACGACCTGGCCTCGACGGTCGCAGTTCTGTCGGCGCGGCCATGGGTGCACCCGATCCACAGGTTCACGCTCGGGACAGCGCATCAAACCAGGCATGAAACCGAGGAGCGAGCCCATGAACGCAAGACTCCGATTGGGAACGGCCGCATCGATATCCGTTCTCTTCGCGATTACCGGGATCGCCGCTTGCGGTGGATCCGACGACGATTCTCCGGCGGCCGCAGCGTCTCCGGGCACAACATCGCAAGCAACGAGTGCGCCCGCGCCGACCGCTGACGAGGCCGGATGGCAGGACGAGGTCGCGGCAACTTGCGACGCATTGATTGCTGCCCTCGAATCGGTACCGGCACCCGAGCCGACGCCTGAAGGCCTGACCACCCAGATCGCGGCGATTCAGGCTGCCGTGGCGGACCTTCCCCGCTTCGATGAGGTCACCGTCCCGGCCGACGTGCAGGACGACTGGGACCACATCCTTACGGTCGTCGCCGATGCCGGTGCGTCACTAGAAGCCGCCGCGGCGGAGAGCGCCGCGGGCGACCCTCTGGCGGCGGAAGCCGCGCTGGGCAGGGCGGGCGACGGCGTCAACCGCACGTACGGGCTGATCGCGTTGGCCGGCGCGGAGTGTGGCGATGCAACTCCGGAACGAGCGGCCACCGCTGCGTTGAACATCCCAACCGAGGGCGACGTTGCCCAGATCGCGTCCGGGTTCGGCTCGATCTGGGGCAGCGCGGAGCTTGGCGGCCGCGTCATCCGCGTCGACCCGGAGTCGGGCGAGATCATCGCGACGATCGACGTTGGCGCGGGCCCGCTGAAGTTGCAGCCGGCCGACGATCGCATGTGGGTGCGCACCAGGGACGAGTTCGTCGCGATCGACCCCGAAACGAACACCGTGGTCGCCCGCTTGGCGAAGGCGGATGTCGGGCCTGCGGTGAACCGCAACTGGGCTGTCGACGGCGCGATGTGGATCTGCGACGGGCAGCGCCTCCACCGTTACGACCCGACCACATTGCAGCCGGTCACCACGATCGAACTCGGCATCGAGTGCGGGCAGCCCTACGCAACGGACGAACTCGTCGTTGCCTGGAACCACAACGACGACGACGGCGAGTCGGGCCTCTCTGAGGCGGTGCTCGTGGATCCCGCCACGAACACCGCAGGGCAGAAGATCACGCTCCCGGTCGACGTGTTGGCGCCTGTCGTGCTCGACGACGCCGTGTTCTTTCCCGGCAATCGCGGTGACGGCACCGCCGTCGTCGTCGACCGCGCAACCGCAACCGTGACGGCGACGCCAGATCTCGGACCCCCGACCTCTGGCAGTTTGTCAGTTTCAGACGGTGAGCGCATCTTCGTGCCGACGCTGGACGAAAAAGGCATCCTCGTCGTCGACGCGTCGACGTTCGAAGTCATCGACACGGTGAACGCACTCGGCGCCAACAGCGTCGCCCTCCTCGACGGTTCCTTGTGGACCGCGTCTCGCCGCTTCGGCCTGCTGCAACGCCACGACGACGTCGCGGGGTAGGCGATCAGCTCGCACGACGTTTGGCGGGCGCCTTCTTCCCGGAAGGCGCCCGCTTCGTCGTGCGCTTCTTGGCACCGCTCTTGGACTCGAGGCTCTTCTGCAACGCTTCGAACAGGTCGAGTACCTGCGCGTCCTCGTCCTTCGGTCGCTCGACGTCGATCTCTTGGCCCTTGCCCTTGCGGCGGATGAGATCGAGCACGCGCTCGCGGTAGGTGTCTTCGTATTTCGCCGGCTTCCACGGCACGGTGAGGCTGTCGATCAACTGGTTCGCGATGCGCAGCTCGCGGTCGGCGACCTTCGTGCGGGCGGGGACGTTGAGTTCCTTGGTGTCGCGGATCTCGTCGTCGAAGTACAGCGTCTCGAGCACGATCACGTTGTCGGCGACGCGAAGCGCGGCGAGATACTGCTTCGTGCGCATGACGAAGCGCGCGATCGCGACGCGCTCGCTGCGCTCCATCGCGGTCCGCAGGAGCGCATACGGCTTCTCGGCCCCCTTCTGCGGAACGACGTAGTACGGCTTCTCGAAGTGGATCGGGTCGATCTCGGCCAGCTCGACGAAGTCCTCGATGTCGATCGTGCGTGACTTCCCCGGTTCGACCGACGCGAGTTCCTCAGCCGTGAGCATCACGTACTTGCCACGTGAGGTCTCATAGCCCTTTTCGATCTTGCCGTAGTCGACCTCGCGGCCCGTCTTCTCCGACACGCGCTTGTGCCGGATTCGGCTTCCCGTTCCTTCCTGGAACTCGTTGAAATGGATGTCCTTCGGCTGTACGGCACTGAACAACTGCACCGGGACGTTGACCAGTCCGAAGCTGATCGCCCCGTTCCATATCGATCTCGGCATGGACCAGTGGTACCCAAGATGGCGGGACGAGATACGTCGTAGCATCCGGCCCGTGAAAGCTGCGGTGTACTACGAGACCGGCTCGCCGGGTGTCCTCCGCTACGAGGACGTCACCGACCCGGAGTGCTACCCGGGCTTCGTCGTCATAGACGTCGAGGCGATCAGCATCGAGGGTGGCGACACGCTGAACCGGGCGGGCGGGCTGATGACCGCAACCCCTCACATCGTCGGCTACCAGTGCGCGGGGACGATCCGCGAAGTCGGCGAAGGCGTCGACGATCGCAGGGTCGGCCAGCGCGTGGTCGCCACGATGATGTCGGGCTCACACGCCGAACGAGCCGCCACACCCGCGGTCGTGACATGGCCGGTACCCGACGGTGCCGACCTCGTCGACATTGCCTGCGTGCCGATCCCGTTCGGGACCGCCGACGACTGCTTGTTCGAGTTCGGGGGCCTGCAGGCGGGAGAGACGGTCCTCATTCAGGCCGGCGCGAGTGGTGTCGGCCTGGCCGCGATCCAACTCGCCAAGCGCGCAGGCGCGACCGTGCTCGCAACTGCTTCGAGCGACGATCGCCTCGCGCGTTTGCGCGAGTTCGGACTCGACCACGGCGTCAACTACACGGACGACGGTTGGATCGCACAGGTCCGTGAAGTGACCGGCGGCCAAGGAGTGAATCTGGTTGTCGACTCCGTCGGCGGCCGCATCCTGCAAGGGAGCTTGCAGTGCCTCGCGTACCGCGGCCGCGCCGTGAGCGTGGGCAACGCGGGGCGCGACCCGCGCCCGCTCGACATCAGCACCTTGGGAATGAACAACCAGTCGCTGACCGGAGTGTTCCTCGGCGCCGAGATCGCAACGCCCCGCGTGCAGGCGATGATCCCTCGGCACATCGCGGACGTCGCGGCCGGCGACCTGCGCGTCGTCGTCGATCGAACGTTCCCGCTCGCAGAAGCCGCGGCCGCGCACGCCTACATCGAAAGCCGGCAGGCCTTCGGTCGCGTCGTACTCGTGCCGTAGGGAACCGGATGGGCGACCTTCCGGACGGCGTGACGCACTGGGACGGACCCGGGCTCGACGCGTGGCGCCCGTGGACACCGGCCGAGGTCGCAGACCGGCTGGCTGGTGTTGGCGTTCCGTGGTGCGTCGTCGGTGGGTGGTCCATCGACCTGTTCCTCGGCGAGGAGACGCGCGAGCACGAGGACCTGGAGATCGCAACGCATCGCGAGCATCTGCGGGCGATCCGCGACGCACTTCCCGGCATGGTGTTCCACGCGGTCGGCGACGGTCAGGTGTGCCGGCTCGCGCCCGACGAGGAACCGCCGCTCGAACGCCATCAGAACTGGGTGCTCGACCTCGATGCGCAGCTGTGGCGCGTCGACGTGATGCTCGAACCCGGCGACCCGCAGACGTGGGTGTACCGGCGCGACGAGCGACTCCAAGCGCCGCGGGCACTCATGGAGCGCCGTACCGGCGATGGCATTCCGTTCCTCGCTCCGCACGGTGCGCTGTTCTACAAGGCGAAGAACACGCGCCCGAAGGACGAAGCCGATTTTGCGGCCTGCCTGCCTCGGCTCGACGCGGAAGCGCGCGCGTGGTTGCTCGACGCGCTCGAACACCAGCATCCCGACCATCCCTGGTGCGCGCCCCTGCGCGCCCGGGTCTGATTAGAGCTCGGCGGCTTCGAGGTCGATGAGGCGAGCCAACTTCTCGCGCGCGGCCTCCCGTTTCGGCGGTAAGTACGCCGAGGGCCAGAGGCCTTCGGCGGGCTTGTACTGCCGGAGGAGCTGCCTCGCCACGGTGTCCTTGTGTACCTCGGTCGGGCCGTCGGCCAGCGCCAGCGCCATGCCGCCGACCATCATCCCGCCGAGCGGCAACTCGTTCGTCATGCCGAGCGCCCCGTGGATCTGGATGGCGCGGCGCGCGATGTCTTCCAACACCGTCGGCGTGAGCACCTTGATCGTGGCGATGTCTTTCCGCACCTTCAAATAGTTCTGGTACTTGTCGATCTGCCACGCCGTGTAGAGCACGATGAGACGGAACTGCAACAGCTGCGCGTACGAGTCGGCGATCATGTGCTGCACCGCCTGCTTCTCCGCGAGCAGGCTGCCTTTCGTCTGCCGGCTCAACGCGCGCTCGCACATCATGTCGAGGGCGCGCTGGGCCAGACCCACGGTTCGCATCGCATGGTGCACGCGGCCGCCGCCCAGCCGGGTCTGCGCGACCGCGAACGCGCCGCCCTCTTCACCGAGGAGGTTCTCGGCCGGGACCCGAAC